>JBFJJY010000217.1:0-3617 GCA_041612055.1 Methylophilaceae bacterium
TCAATTACACCTTTGATTGTACCGATATCAGCACAACCTAAAACTGTAACAATGTCAGCACCAGCTTTGTAGAATGGCTCAGCTTCGTAGAAACCAGCATCCATTGTTTTCAAATCAACTAAGATTTGGTTGTTTGGGAATTTAGCGCGTAATGTTTCTAGTAATTTGATACCGTTATGCTTGATGCATGGTGTACCGATTTCTAGGATGTCAACGTGTGGTGCAACTGTAGCTGCTAAAGCAACTGTTGCGTCAAAATCTAATGAATCTAATGCCATTTGGGTTAAAGCCATGGTTAATCTCCGATAAAAAGTTAATTATTACAATGAAGCCTCTGTGGACTTACTGTTATTTTTTGTTACTACAAAAAAACTGGACACTCATGATAAGTGCCCGGTAGATTTATGTCAATGTTAAAGCGGTTAAATTACAGGATTATTACATGTCACATTAAACAAATATCAATTCTGCAAGCCGCTTTAACAGTGAAAACTTAAAGCTTCTCGCTTAGTGCAGCTTCTAGTTTGTTTTGGTCTGCAACAAAACCACGAATACCTTCAGCAAGTTTTTCTGTTGCCATAGGGTCTTGGTTCAATTCAAAACGGAACTCTTCTTCTGTCATTTTTGCTGGCGGTGTTTTAGTTGCGCCATTATCTTTTAATACTTGTGTTAGCGTACCTTCTGTTGCCGCTAAATCTTGTAATAGATTTGGAGAAACCGTTAAACGATCACAGCCAGCCAAAGCAATTAATTCACCTGTGTTACGGAATGAAGCACCCATCACTACAGTTTTATAACCGTGGTCTTTGTAGTACTGATAGATGTTGCGTACTGAAATAACGCCAGGATCTGTTTCTTGTGTATATGTTTCACCAGTTTTAGCTTTGTACCAGTCTAAGATACGACCAACAAATGGTGAAATTAAGTATACACCAGCCTCTGCACAAGCACGCGCTTGACCAAAGCCGAACAACAATGTCAGATTACATTGGATGCCTTCTTTTTCTAAAATCTCGCCAGCTTTGATGCCTTCCCATGTTGATGCTAATTTAATCAACACACGGTCTTTGCTTACGCCTGCATCTTGATATAACTGAATCAATTTACGGCCTTTAGCCACCATCGCATCTAAATTGAATGACAAACGTGCATCTACTTCTGTAGAAATACGGCCAGGCACCACTTTAGTGATTTCTGTACCGATTAATACTGCTAATTTGTCAGCTGCATTGTCAATTTGCGCTTCTTTGCTACCGCCTTGTGCTTTCGCATAAGCAATCGCTTCTTCAATCAAATGTGCGTATTGTGGCAATTGACTTGCTTTTAATACTAACGATGGGTTAGTTGTTGCATCAACAGGTTTCACTGATTTAATTGCTTCCACGTCGCCGGTGTCAGCCACGATAGTCGTCATTGCTTTAAGTTGGTCTAATAAATTTGCCATTGCATCCTCCTAGAAAGTTTCTTGTCTTGGTTTTACTGAAAGAGTTATTGAAAATTCTTTTACGAAAAATCGAACTCCAACATTATATCGCAATTTAGCTTTAATGACTGGAAACTTCACCTTCGTTTTTGTCGACGATAAGCACTGATGTCTCTGCCAAATAATCAACAAGTGGCAAATCTACTGTAAAGGTTGTTGTTTCGCCCAGCACACTTTCCACACGGATTGAACCATGATGCTTTTCAACCACAGTCTTTACAAAATATAAGCCTAAACCTGCCCCATTGTCCTGTTTTTCATGCTTCTTTAATCGAGAAAATCGTTTAAATAAATGAGCTTGCTCTGCGATTGGAATGCCCGCACCCCTATTGCTAACAGAAAAAATCACTTGCTTATTTTCCATGTTCAACTCAATACCGATTTTAACTTTTGTCTGTTTTGGCGCATATTTCACTGCATTGAGTATCAAATTAACAACCGCACGATGCAACAAGCCAAAGTTACCATTCACCCAAATAACGCCTTCTACAATATTGCGCGCTAACTCAATTTCTTTTTTTATAGCGGGGTCATAAGCATCATCAATAGCCTGATGCACCAACCCGACAAAATCAAGTTCATTAAATGCGGAGTGATCTATCATTTCTGCACGAGAAACCTGCAAAAAATCTTCTGCTAAATTAAGCGCTTGCGACAGTGGTTTGTATAACTTTTCCTTTAGCGATTGATCTTGCTCTAGCGCAGATAATGCGCTCGCTATTGGCGCACGCAAATCATGTGAAATGAAAGCCAGCGTTTCTTTTCTCTCTGCATTTAAGTAGTGTAACTGTTGCGAAGCATTGCGCACCTGGGCAATACGCGTGTCAAATTGATCATAACCAACTGATGATGACTCCGCTAATTGGTCTGGCACGTTAGCCATATTTTGCTTTAAATAATTAAGTTCGAAATCTAAAAACCGTTGCGCTGCTTCTAATTTGCGCCAACTCCATATTGGATAAGCAAGCAACAATGCAACTAGCGCGGCCGATGGTGGCAACCAAATACCAATTAATTTCGGCATTAACCCAGCTAGCAACGCAACAAGACCCAAAAACGATAAAGTGGTTAAAAACCCGATTAAAGCGGAAGCTTTTGGCATCCATAATAATGGCATCACTGACAGCACCAGCAGAATACATAGCCCTAGATTGGGTTCTATTAACTGAATCAGCTTATCTGTCCTGATAGATTGCAATACATTGGCATGAAATTCAACGCCAGCCATTGGCGTACTCAACCCTGAAACTGGCGTTGTCAACAAATCATTCATGCCTAATGCGGTTGCGCCTACCAATACAATTTTATTGGTAAACAATCCCTGTGGAAATTCACCGCGCAACACCTGCTGATAAGAAATGCTGTTAAAGTGATTAGCAGGCCCTAAAAAATTAATGCGCCGTTGATTCTCTCTTACCAAGCTATATGGATGACTGTTTGTGTCATCACTATGCGCTGCAAACGCATTTTGCGTGGGCTGATGCATCGCAACATTGAGCACAGCCTGTGAAAACAATTGCCAAACAGGTGCGCCTATACCCTCGTGCAAATACACGCTACGCGCAATACTATCTTCATCTAATACTGCATGCACGCGCCCAACATCGGCAGCATGCTCCATTAACGTTGGCAAAGGCAAGGTTTCAATCACTTGACCATTGGCTCTGACCGTTTCTAGCAAAACTGGCAACACTACTCTCCCAGACGCAGCAATCGCTTTTGCAAGTAGCTGATCTGCATTGGGATTTGCTTGCTCAGGTTCCGCAAAAATCACATCTAATCCAATAGCTGCTGGCTGCTCTGGTGTTAACCGTTGCAACAGCTTGGCATGTATCTCTCTAGACCACGGCCAGCGCCCTATTTGCAACAAACTATCTTGGTCAATAGCAATGATAATGACATTATCAGGCGCTGCTGTTGTAGTGATTTTTTGCCCAAAGTCGAAAATCAAATGATCGACCCGTGAAAACAATTGAGTTGTGTGTATGAGAAAAGTAAGCGCCAATAAAATGAGCGCTGAAGAGGCTACATCATTAAGTTGAATGGGATGAAATGAGCGGCCAAACACTATTGTGGCTGAGCATCAAATGTGTAGACAGCCGGCGCGCTTGCGACACCATCACTATCAACATGA
>JBFJJY010000218.1:0-3601 GCA_041612055.1 Methylophilaceae bacterium
ATTACTAAGAATCTTGTTGATCTGGCATTTTAACGTGCTTATTAAATCAGGAAATGTAAATTTTTCATAACTAGAGCACATTAGCAAATAAGGCTCTACTCTAACGATTGCTGTTTTTTGGTAAGTGTTCGAATTGCGTAATCGACATTCATTTTGATGGCGCTAATACTTGGCAATACTAGTATCAGTACAATTCAAATTATTCGAACTAGTGGCAGGTTTCATTGTTGATACATTGCACAGCCAGCGTGATTTTGACACACTTCTCTTTAGAAGCAATGCGCATTACTAGCTAATCTACCAACATATTGACATAGATCAAAATGGCGGCTGTAGATAAATGATTTTTGGGCAAATCACTTAATCAATCAGCGGAAACGGTACGATCTCAAAAGGAGCAATATCCATCTTTTGACCATGTTGATGTATTAAAGTCTGTTTTGATTGACATTTGAATGCTTAATCGAGATAAATGTCGCAACTTGTTTTAGCGCAGGAATTTATTCACATAACGCTAGTTATTTTAATAATCGACTCTGGCCTTATTTATTTGCAGGTAGCATACCCAGTAGCTAGATACTCAGCTGGACTAAACACAGATATCTCTAAGCTATGAGCGACCTTAGCCATGCCATTGTCTGTAGTTACAAGTTTGTAACCATTGACATAAGCTACAACTAGATAGATATGGTCGCCAGCTTTTGCATAAGGAATGTGCACGTTTCCATATTTGCTTATGAAATCCGCATCAATATGAATTAGCTCAACAGGAAACTTCCATTGGCCATTGATGCTAGTACTTGAAAGTTTATTCTCTGATTCAATTCGCTTTAAGTTGCACCAAACTTCAAACCAACCATGTGCAGGTATGGTCATGCCCAATCCAGAGCTAGAAAGAACCTCTAGAAACTTTCTACATTCATCCTTGTGATCAGAGTCTTCTTTCATCGCATTGATGAATACGCACGAGTCAACGAGTATTTTTGTCATATTTGCCTAACGTGAAATAGACATAGAAATCGGTATATCACTAATTGGATAAATGGATGGATATTGATTATTTTTCATATTCATTTCAATTGGTTAATTTATTGAGTTTATGAAATAAAATATACCTTTTAATCTTGCGTATTTTTGTTGCTCAACGCCATCATATCACTCTCTGTTAGTCATCGCCATTCACCCACTTTTAAATCGTCAGGTAGTTTCAGCTCGCCAATTTGAATGCGCTTCAGGCCTTCTACACGATTGCTAATGGCGGCGACCATGCGTTTAACTTGGTGGTATTTACCTTCGGCTAAGGTCATATGAATGATGTTGTCAGATAGTCGTTTACAATCGAGTGCAGCAATCGGCGCATCTTCGTCAACCAGATGTACGCCTTTTAGAATGTGTTCGATTTGTTCATCACTGACGGGATGTTTGCAGGTGACTTCGTATACTTTGGGAACTTTGTGTTTAGGCGAGCTCATTTTGTGAATAAACTGACCGTCATCGGAAATTAAGATTAATCCCGTTGTATCTTCATCTAATCGCCCTATGCATTGCACGCCGCGTTCGACTAATGGGTGCGGCAATAAGCTATAAATGGTTGGATGATGTTGCGTTTTGTGTGAGCACTCGTAGTTGCTAGGTTTATGCATCATCAGGTAGGATTTTTCTTTGTAATCCCATGCTTCGCCTTTGATAGTGAAGTGCAAATCCGTTAGATCAAACGTGGCGCTAGGGTCGTCGCATAGCTCGCCATTAACCGTCACTTCTTCGTTAATAATCATAATGCGACAAAGCTTGCGTGAGCCAAAACCTTGTGTGTGCAGTATGCGCTCTAAATCATTTTTTTTAGCCACAATGACGATCCATCCAATTTGCTGTGCAATTTAAGCATTTCATTTAAACATTTCATTTAACCATGCAGTAGCATGTAAACATACGGCAAGACAATTGCGCTAAGTACGCCGTTTAAACCCATGGCCATGCTGGCAAAAATACCTGCTTGCTCGTTAACGCTAAAAGCACGCGTAATGCCTAAACCATGTGCGCCAACGCCAATGGCTGTGCCTCTAATCCACCACGGTCTTATCTTAAAAATATCTAAAATATAAGGGGCTAATATCGCGCCTAAAATACCCGTAATCACGGTAAACACTGCGGTGAGGGTGGGGGAGACTTGTATGCGCTCAGCGATACCCATTGCAATGGGTGCGGTGACCGATTTGGTATACATGCTGCCAACAATGCTTCCGCCTGCGTTCATGTATTTGGCAATTAACACTGCGCTGCTAATAGATGCGATGCTGCCAGCAATAAGAGCGACAAAAATGGGGAGCATTTTGCCTTTCATCTGTGCAAAGCCGCGATAAATCGGTACAGCGAGTGCAACGGTGGCTGTACCTAGTAAAAAATGCACAAACTGTGCGCCTTCAAAGTATTTTTGATAAGCATCGCGATTAGAGTCACCAAAACCAAATTGAGAAATAATCACCGCAATCAGAACGATTGAAATCGCCGCTGGGTTTAAAACTGGGTTGCGATTGAATTTAACATAGAGTGTGTAACCAATTTGATAGGTTGCTAAGGTTAATACAAGGGCAAATAAAGGGTCGCCAGATAGGTAAACCCAAATTTCTGAGATGGGTAATCTATCCGTCATTTCTCTCTCCCGTTTTTGTATGCGCGGCTTTCATGCGTTTGGCTTGTTTGCGCTTTGCTATCTCCTGGCGTCTATCTTCATCAAGCTCTTTCATTTCTTGCTTATAGGCTTTGGTATTGGCATAGGCAGGCTCTTTAATGCTAAATAATTTGAGTACAAGCGCAGTCACGGAAATAGCCAAAATAACGCTTACGATTAACGCGACACTCACGGCAAGTGCATGTGTTTTTAACTCGGGTAGAAACAGAATAACGCCAACAGAGGCGGGTACAAATAATAAAGCGAGATGTTGCCGAAAAGCATCTGCCACCATGGCTAACGATGGATTCACTTCGCCTTTGATGGATAAAAATAACACCAATAATATCAAACCAATGACTGGGCCAGGAATGCTTGGCAATAACAGTCTGGAAACCAGCTCGCCTATGCCTTGCCATAGAAAAATTTGGACTAAACCTTCAATCATATCAACAATACTTTTTTCTTTTGGAAACGAAGATAGCGATATTGTAAGGCTATTGCAGGCAGATTAACGAATGAAATACGCTAAATAGTAAGATTCAATGCATCCATCAGTTAAAATGTGCCTGATCATTTAAATAGTAAACAATACGACATCATGGCTTTTAAACACATTACTTCGCGCGACAATGCTATTTTTAAACAGTTGAAAAAATTGGCAGACAATAAGCGTGAACGCAACAAAGAAGGCAAAACGCTGTTAGATGGCGTGCATTTAATTGAAAGTTATTTGCAAGCTGTGGGTGAGCCTGAGTTGTTGATTATTCCTGAAGGAAAAAGTACGCAAGAGGCAACGGGTTTGATGCAGCATTTGGGTGATGTGAATACCATCATGTTTCCAACATTGATGTTTGCTGAGCTGACGCCAGTAGCGAGTAGCACAGGTATTTTGGCTTTAGTCAAAACCCCAGAAATTGCGCTGCCAGAAAG
>JBFJJY010000219.1:0-3574 GCA_041612055.1 Methylophilaceae bacterium
ATCAATGAACACCAATGTCGCAATAGAACGAAAAAACAGTCGCTTGTTGGTCATAGCGATTAGTCTATTGTTGCTGCTAGGGTTTGCTGCTACCAGTCTAATTAGTTATTACCTAGCCAATCAATCTATTCAAAAGCGTATTCGTACCGATAGCTTGCCATTGACCAGCGATAATATTTATTCGCATGTGCAACGCGATTTGATTAGCCCTGTATTAATTTCTTCTGTCATGTCTAAAGATACTTTTGTACGTGATTGGATATTGGCAGGTGAGAAAGGCAGTCAACAAATCACCAATTATCTCAGTGAAATACAGCAAGAATACAACACGATTACAGCCTTTTTTATCTCGGAAAAATCGCATCGTTATTACCATAGTAGTGGCGTGTTAAAGACAGTTGACGCTCGAGAACCAAAAGATGGTTGGTATTTTCAAACAATCCAATCTAAAGCCAGTTATGACATCAATTTGGATGCTGATACGGCAGATTTAACAAGAACAAACTTTTTTGTTAACCATAAAATTTATGATTATAACCAACAGTTATTAGGCATTATTGGGGTTGGCTTAGCCTCTGAAATTATTCGCAACCGCATTGATGAATACCAACAACTGTTCAATAGAACCGTTTATTTTGTAAATAAACAAGGTGAAGTCACTTTACATGGCACTGGCTTTTCCAAGGCGTCATCTATACAACAGATGCGAGGCATGAGCACGATTACAGAACGTCTGCTTAGCAATCCAACTGGCTCCTATGTTTATCACAATGGTAAATATCAAGTTTTTGTGAACACACGATTTGTCAATGAACTTAATTGGTATATCGTGATTGAAGAGCCTCATACCCAACAAGCGGAAATGTTGCATGTATTGTGGGTAAATCTGCTACTGAGTTTGTTGGTCACCTCCGCGATTGCTTGGTTGATTTACCACTTGATTAAACGCCAGCAGTTGCAATTGCGCAAATTACTAACTAATGATTATTTAACTGACTTAGCAAGCCGCCAAGGTTTTGAACCCGTCTTTAATCAAATGTTAAAAAGCGCTCAACGGTCACAAGAGCCACTTAGTATTTTATTTATCGATATCGACCACTTTAAAAAAGTAAACGACCAACTTGGGCACTTGGGAGGTGATGTTGTTTTACAATCACTCGCCGACATTCTGCGTGAAAGCATTCGTGAATGTGATGCTACCTGTCGTTGGGGTGGTGAGGAATTTATCATTGCACTAGCTAATTGCAATGCAAAATCCGCCTATATTATTGCTGAAAAAATCCGTTTATTAGCTGCTGAAAAACTTGCGATTGGTAAAGACGTCAGCGCACCCATCACCATTAGCATCGGCATTGCCGAATATGGATTAAATGAGACCAGCGATCAACTATTATCACGGGCGGATGAAGCGCTCTATCGCGCTAAAAATAATGGTCGAAATCAAGTCGTACAAGCCTTAGCTGCTGTAAATTTATAAGTCATCGGCTGACTGTCATTCGTTATTCAATTGGTTCTGTCATGCATCATGGCCAGAACGCAACGACAAAAATGTATAATAAGCATGCCATGATGACTTTAATGCGGAGCACAACATTCAGATGAAACGACTATACCAATACTTTTTCCGCGGTTTAATCACGGTTTTACCCATCGGCTTGACCATTTATTTTCTCTATGTATTTTGGACATGGTCTGAACAGTTTTTTAAATCTTGGATAACACCTATTGTTGGCAATGCCTATATTCCAGGCATGGGACTCATTATTGGCGTCAGTAGTATTGTCTTATTAGGGTATTTAATTTCGCATCGTTTCATTATTAAATTGTTGTTGATGGTTGAGTTTCCTTTTGCCAATCTACCCGTTGTAAAAAGTATTTATCTTTCATTAAAAAACTTTGCAGACTATTTCAACCCAGTACAAGAAGCACCTTCGCAGCAAGCGGTGATTCTAAAATCACCCAATCATGATTTAGAGATGATTGGATTGATTACTTTACAGGATGCAGAAGCCTTCCCTGTAGGATTTACGCCTAAAGACCGTGTCGCAGTGTTCTTACCAATGGGTTACAACATTGGCGGCTATACTGTTTTTGTCCCAAGAGAATGGGTCACTCCAGTTGAAATGTCTGCTGAAGAAGTGATGCGCAACTCATTATTTGCTTGGATGATGAACAGTAAAGATCAAAATAATTAACCCCTAGCCAACATGGAGTCTTTTGCTGAGCTTGGTTATATCGGTCTTTTTATCTCAGCCTTTCTAGCTGCAACCATCTTGCCATTAAGCTCAGAACTGGTATTAAGTGCCTTGTTGCTGAGTGGAAAATCACCTAGCCTAATAATCATGATTGCAACAACAGGCAATGTGTTAGGCTCATTAACCAACTACACTTTAGGCTATTGGATGAGTTTGGGTGTTGCTCAAAAATGGCTAGGCGTATCCGAGCAATCCATCACTGGTGCAGAACGCCGCTTTAAGCAATATGGCACTTGGTCTTTATTGTTTGCGTGGGTTCCCATCATTGGTGACCCATTAACTTTCATCGCAGGTGTTTTACGAGTCCGCTTATTATGGTTTGTGTTATTAGTCACAGCAGGTAAGTTGTTACGCTATCTGGTGATTGGTCACTTCGTCTTGCAAGTCATTTAAATTCGCCGATATCCCTCAACTAGAATTAACCAAGCTGAAACTATCTAAACAAAAAATTGTCCGAGCTCATGCGTAAACGACATAAGCGCGATAACAAAAAAGCTTGCATGTGCTTTGTTATCGGCTATTGAGTAAATTAGCCACCACCTTCTGAGCGAAGCTTGTATAATACTTCGACCCTACGCAATACCAATCAGCGTAGCGGCATGATAAAGATGACTGATTATTCTCAATCGTCACACTAGACAATCCTTATATTCGTCTGCCTCGATTGGTATTGCTATCACGCAATTGGCCGCCGTAGGAAAAAATAAACAATGAACAATGAAGTAACAAACCTTGACACAAGTCATAACACAAGCACAGGTCATTTTAACGATTTAGGTTTAGCAGAATCGCTATTAAAAGCCATTCAAGATGCTGGCTATACCACGCCAACACCGATTCAAATAAAAGCCATTCCACTGGTTTTACAAGGTGGAGACTTATTAGCTGGCGCGCAAACAGGCACTGGAAAAACAGCAGGTTTTACACTGCCAATTTTGCATTTACTCTCTCAAAAACCTGCAGCTAACCCAGCAAAAGGTAAACCACGTTGCTTAATCCTTACCCCAACACGTGAGCTCGCCGCACAAATTGGTGAATCAGTAGAGACATACGGTAAGTATTTAACCTTAAAATCCATGGTGGTTTTTGGTGGCGTAAGCATCAATCCGCAGATTAATCGTTTAGGACGATTTATTGATATTTTAGTCGCCACACCTGGTCGTTTACTAGACTTGGCTAATCAAGGAAAAGTCGATTTATCTGGCATTGAAATCTTAGTATTAGATGAAGCTGACCGCATGCTAGACATGGGTTTTATTCATGATATTAAAAAGGTTTTGGCTAGATTGCCTAAGCAACGTCAAAACTTATTGTTCTCA
>JBFJJY010000220.1:0-3561 GCA_041612055.1 Methylophilaceae bacterium
ACCAAAGCCACACACAGCATTTTTTTCATCATAGTTCGAAGTCCTTGAATGTTTATCGTGATAATCTAGTAACGTTATTGACACAATATTAAACAAACAATTCACATGCAACACAAAATAATCAAAATTGGCTTAGTTTCCATCAGCGACCGCGCTTCTCAAGGAGTTTATGAGGATAAAGGGATTCCAAGTTTACAAAACTGGCTTGAGCAAGCACTATATTCCCCCTTTGAAATCGAAACACGGCTAATTGCAGATGATCAGCAAGCCATAGTAACAACACTGATTGATTTAGTTGATATTATAGGTTGTCAATTAGTATTAACCACAGGTGGTACAGGACCTGCATTGCGCGACGTAACACCTGAAGCAACGCTGGCTGTTGGCGACAAGGTTATGCCAGGATTTGGCGAGCAAATGCGTCAAATTAGCTTAAATTTTGTACCAACTGCCATCTTATCCCGACAAGTTGCCGTGATTCGTAAACAATGCTTGATCATCAATTTACCAGGGCAACCAAAAGCTATCGCGCAAACCCTAGAGGGATTAAAAGATGATGCTGGTAATGTGCAAGTACATGGCATTTTTGCCGCTGTGCCCTATTGCTTAGATTTAATTGGTGCTCCTTATATTGAAACGAATGAATCCATCGTCAAAGCGTTTCGTCCAAAGAAAAAATAGCGCCATGTCGATTGATTTTGCCCGCTATGCGCTTCTTCTATTTTGGCTACTGATTGGCGCCATCACTTTTCTACTATTAAAGGAACAAAACCCATCCGTTATTGTGCCTTATTTAGATAAAATAATTCACGCAACGCTTTTTGCTATGCTCACTGCCATTGGCTATTTAGCTTATGTTAAACACCGTCTATGGCTTTACTTGGGACTGATTTGCTACGGCGCAATAACAGAACTGCTACAAGGCATTTACACGCAAACGCGCCACGCCAGTGTTGGTGATTGGATAGCAGATGTGGTTGGAGTACTGTTATGTGTCATTTTTATTTACAAACTAAAAACATTCACACAAAACCATGTCCGCTGAGTTTAATGTCATCAAACAGTATTTTACGCGACCTACACTGCAAACCGAGTTAGGTATAGGTGATGATGCCGCACTCATTCAAGTGTCAGAAGGCAATCAATTAGCCATATCAACTGATATGTCTGTAGTAGGCACTCACTTTTTCCATAATGCTGCTGCTTATGATATTGGCTGGAAGTCGCTTGCAGTGAATATTTCTGACATGGCAGCCATGGGCGCCAACCCAAAATGGGCAACCCTTGCAATTGCTTTACCAGAGATCAATGCAGATTGGCTTGAGGCTTTTTCAGCAGGATTATTTAGCTGTGCGGGCGAATTCAATATCGATTTAATTGGCGGCGACACCACGCGCGGCCCATTGAATATTAGCATTACAATCATGGGTGAAGTGCCTATTGGCAAAGCGCTGAAACGTAGTCAGGCACAAGTCGGCGATGATATTTGGGTAAGCGGCCAATTAGGTCATGCCGCCTTGGGATTAGCTCACATACAACAAAAAATCATATTAGATGATGAAACGCGTGACATTGCTTTGCGCGCTTTGCATCAACCACAGCCGCGTGTATCGCTTGGCTTGGCTTTACGTGATATTGCACACAGCTGCATTGATATTTCTGATGGGTTACTCGCCGACTTAAGCCATATATTGCATGCTTCTAGTGTTGACTCAATAAAGATGGGCGCTACATTACAACTAGAAAATATGCCATGCTTAGCTACAATAATAAGCCGCCTACATGAATCCAACATACAGCAAGCCATTTTAACTGGCGGCGATGATTACGAACTCTGTTTTACTGCCCGACCGCAATACAGAGCAGTGCTTTTAGCATTAGCGAAGAAACTAGGCGTTAACTTAACACGCATCGGTGACACCAATGCAACAGGTAAACTAACGGTCATGCATGAGAACAAAACACTTGATACAACACGATTAGGATATGAACATTTTACCTAAACAACCAAACATCGCATTCTTAATTAAGCATCCTGCCCATTTTCTGGCACTCGGCTTTGGTAGCGGCCTCACACCAAAAGCACCTGGCACATTTGGTACGATTATGGGTTTCCCTTTGTTTTATATCATCATGGGTTATGCGATGAATGTACAGCTTGCCATCATTGCCATTGCTTTTATTATCGGCATTTACTTTTGCGATGTTGCAGGAAAAGCCTTAGGTGTTAGCGATCACGGCAGCATTGTTTGGGATGAAATTGTCGCCATGATGTTAGTACTCACTATTACACCTCATCAATGGCAATGGTGGTTGGTTGCTTTTAGTTTATTCAGACTCTTTGATATTTGGAAGCCCTTTCCCATTCGCCAATGCGATGTGCAATTAAAAGGTGGCTTTGGCGTCATGTTTGATGATTTACTGGCCGCAATCTATGCCATGTTTTGTTTAAAAGGTTTGCTATGGATGACCTCATAACACTTAGCGCACAACTGGGTCATGCCCTGAAATTAAAGAACCACACCCTGGCTATCGCTGAATCTTGCACTGGTGGGTTAGCCTCTGCCGCCATTACTGATGTTGCAGGGAGCTCGGCTTGGTTTGATCGCGGATTTGTGACTTACAGCAATGCCGCTAAGCAAAGCATGCTCAAGGTCACTGAAAAAACACTCATTCAATACGGTGCTGTCAGCGAAGAAACCGCAAAAGAAATGGCGATTGGCGCACTAGACAATAGCCTTGCTGATATTGCAGGCAGCATTACTGGGATAGCAGGTCCAGCCGGTGGCACAAATAATAAGCCTGTTGGCACCGTTTGTTTTGCTTACGCACTTAAAAATGGTTCTTTAATCACCTCAACCAAACAATTCACAGGCAATCGCCAACAGATTCGCCATCAGGCCGTTAATGCGTTAATAAACGGACTGATGGATTTAATTAATCAATGATTATTAAGTTTAACGTCTACCGCGAGGTCTATCATCATGACGATGATGATGTCGATCACCATGTCGACGAACGTCTCGACCATAATACGCGTGAGGCTGGAAGCGGTTATAGCGGATTGGCGGCGCATAAATGACAATAGGTCGCGCAGAGTAATCAACGATCGGCGCGCCATAATAGCCATAGAATGCTGGTGCATGGCGATGTGTGCCGATTGAGTGGACTGGATAACCATGTCCGTGTCCGCCGATGTTGACCCCGATGCTAAATGAATCTCGTGCTTGAGCAGTTGTTGCTGTTGCAGCAACAATGGCAACTGTCGCAACGATGGTTTTAATGAATTTCATCTCTTTACTCCTTGCAAATCGTTACTCCCCACTGACAACCAACGGCTAAACATTCATATCGTTGACATTTTTTCACCCTTAACGAGCGCGATATTTAGCTAACACAATCTTCTCATAATAAGACACCAAGACACAACCTTAACCCTTACCTTAAATGACAAACTGTGAAATAATTACAAGTTAATTAAAGTCGCTCACACAAAGGGAAACAGCACATGGATGATAATAAAAGCAAAGCACTGGCAGCAGCCCTTTCTCAAATTGAGAA
>JBFJJY010000221.1:0-3540 GCA_041612055.1 Methylophilaceae bacterium
CAGCCCGCATAACCAAGCGCAATCAGCATTTTCTCTGGGGCTTGATTGTTAGCGGCCGCCTCTAAAATATCTTTTGAAGTGGTGAGAGACAGTGCGTTGTTAATCAGAAGGGTGGAGTCATATTCCTGATTAGGGATATGCAATACAAAGCCACGTTCTTGTTGCACTGGACCACCTTCAAAAATATGATTTTTGAGGAATGGTGCGGGTTTTGGATCCAAATGGATTTGTGCAAGCAGGTCGGCTACATTGTGTTCAGACGGACGGTTGAGTACGATGCCCATGGCCCCGTCTTCGTTATGCGTGCAGATAAAGGTGATTGTTTGAGAAAAACGTGGGTCAGTCATGCTAGGCATTGCGATGAGAAACTGACCTGTAAGATTTAAATTTTCCAATGTTTCTATTTTAGCACATTTTTAATAAAACATAAGTGAATAAACCAAGCCCAATCATGGTGTTAGCTTGTGTGATGCTCATTTATCTGATTCAAGATAACCCGTAATTTCTAAACCAAAACCATCCATACTTGGCATTTTACGTGGAGCTGCCATTAACTTCATTTTTTTGACCCCTAAATCTATCAAAATTTGTGAGCCAATTCCATAGGTTCTTAATTCTTGATTGTAGCGAATGGGCTCGTCGGCAGTTTGGATACGGTTAATTAAGTCGGTATCTGACTCACTGTGATACAGCAGTACCATCACACCGCATTCAGCCTCAGCAATGGTTTTCATAGCTTTTAATGTGTTCCAACTATGTGATTGGCTCGTGCTATCTAGAAAGTCAAACACCGATAATGGTTCGTGAACGCGTACCAATGTCTCTTTATCTGCGCTCGGTTCACCTTTTACAATGGCGAGATGGGTTTCTTTAGAAATATTATCGCGATAAGCGACTAAGTGCATTTCGCCATAAGGTGTGCTGATTGGACGTTCTACAGCACGTTCAATCAGTGTTTCATGTTCACTGCGGTAATGAATTAAATCAGCAATCGTTCCAATTTTAATTTGATGTTGCGCAGCGATTTCAATCAAGTCCGGTAGGCGTGCCATTTCGCCATCATCTTTTAAAATCTCGCAAATCACGCTACAAGGTTGTAAGCCAGCCAGTGCCGCTAAATCCGAGCCTGCTTCGGTATGACCCGCTCGCACCAGAACACCACCATTCATGGCTTTGAGTGGAAATACATGCCCAGGGCTGACAATGCTTTTTGCGTTTGCATTTTTAGCGACTGCGGCTTGAATTGTTTTGGCTCTATCGGCGGCAGAAATGCCTGTTGTAACCCCCTCTGCGGCTTCAATTGATACTGTAAAGTTAGTGCCAAGACGCGTCCCATTATTGTCTACCATTGGTGGTAAACTTAACTGCTGGCACCTTGCTTCATCTAATGTTAAGCAAATTAAACCGCGTCCATGCTTTGCCATAAAATTAATATTTGTCGCCGTTGCAAATTCTGCTGCAATGACAAAGTCACCCTCGTTTTCACGATTTTCATCATCGACAAGAATCACCATTTTTCCAGATTGAATGTCGGCAATAATGTCTGATATAGGACTAATTTTTTGGTGTGGCATTTAATGACTTTCGGTTTCCCACTGCTGCATTCTTTCAATATAGCGAGCAATTTGGTCAATTTCTAAATTGACTTTGCTACCAACCTTGAGTGCGCCTAATGTGGTTTTTTCTAACGTATGTGGAATGATGTTAATGGTAAAGTTATCTTTTTGTATGGTGTTGGTAGTTAAGCTAACGCCATTAACGCAAATGGATCCTTTGCGCGCAATGTATTTTGAGATGTTATGCGGTGCGCGAATAACCAGTAGCCAACAATCATTGACTGCTTCAAATTTAACGACTTCACCAATACCATCGACATGCCCACTCACTAAATGGCCGCCTAATCTATCATTTAGCCGCATTGCTTTTTCTAAATTGACTTGACCTGGTTGATCAAGGCCAGTGGTGACACTTAATGTTTCTTTAGAAACGTCGGCGGTAAAGTGTGTTTGATTGATATCGGTGACCGTTAAACAAACGCCATTAACAGCAATGCTGTCACCCACTTTAACGTCAGTTAAGCCAAGTTGATTGGCATCAATGCTGATTTGAATATCGCCTGTTGATTGTTGAGTTAGTTCTAATTGACCAACTGCTTGAATGATTCCAGTAAACATGCCGCCATTTTACCGTTGTCACTACATTTTATCTATGTCTTATCAGAAGGAGGACGAAATTTTTTTAAAACGCTTGAAATCTTATCGCCATATGCTGTTAAGATTTCGCAATGTCATTTTTTAGTCGATTTTTGTCAAAAATAGAGTTGCCCTACGAGCTGTTTGTTGGGTTGCGCTACACCCGTGCCAAACGCAAAAACCACTTTATTTCGTTTATCTCTCTTACCAGCATGGTGGGCATTGCCTTAGGAGTTGCTGCACTCATTATTGTGTTGTCAGTGATGAATGGTTTTCAAGCTGAGTTGCGTAATCGCATACTTGGCGTGGCTTCCCATATTGAAATTACAGAAAATAATAACAAGTTGAGTCAATGGCAGGCGCTTGCAAAACAGGCTGAAGCTCAGCCAAATGTAAAAGCCAGTGCGCCTTACGTGATGGCGCAAGGCATGTTAAGTAACGGGCAAGCCGTACAAGGTGCATTGGTAAGAGGCGTGCTGCCCACTGCAGAAGATAACGTGGCAGACTTAGGTAAAAGTATGCAAGTTGGACAGCTGCCAGATTTAGTGCCGGGCGAGTTTAATATTATCCTAGGTGTTGATTTGGCATATAACTTAGGCGTGTCTGCTGGCGATAAAGTAGTGCTGATGGCGCCGCAAGGACAGTTTACGCCGACAGGTGTTATTCCGCGACTCAAACAGTTTAGAGTAGTTGGATTATTTCGCATCGGTATGTATGAATATGATGCGGGTTTAGCGCTCATTCACATCGAAGACGCTGCTAAGCTTTATCGCATGGGTGATCGAGTTTCTGGATTACGCCTAAAAATCAATGATTTGTTTGATGCGCCAACCATGTCTGCCGAGTTAAATAAAAGCTTACAGCCGCTTGGCGCTTATTACATCACCGATTGGACACAACAACATGCTAATTTCTTTAAGGCCATCCAGTTAGAAAAGCGAGTGATGTTTATTATTTTGACGCTGATTGTTGCTGTAGCGGCGTTTAATATCGTTTCTACTTTAGTCATGGCCGTAACTGATAAGCGCGCGGATATTGCGATTATGCGTACTTTAGGCGCTAGTCCACGGAGTATCATGCAAATTTTCATTATCCAAGGCGCATTAATTGGGATTGTTGGGACATTTTTTGGCGCTATTTTAGGCATTGTGATTGCCTTGAATATTGATACGATTATTCCGTTTATAGAGAACTTATTTCAAGTGCAGTTTTTAGCAAAAGATGTCTACTATATTAGCGAACTACCTTCAAAATTAGAATGGAATGACACGATTACCATCATTGTTACTTCTGTTGTATTAAGTTTAATTGCAACCTTATATCCTAGCTATAAAGCATCTAAAATTAA
>JBFJJY010000222.1:0-3518 GCA_041612055.1 Methylophilaceae bacterium
GATTCTGGTTCTGCTGTTTGCCAAGCTTTATTAAAAGCATTGAGTCATGCGAGCAAAAAAACTACGAGTTATATTGCGTTAGAAAGGAAAATATCAGATGCAATAGAAACACAAGATTGGGCTACCGTTGAATCAGATTTGCAAGTATTGTTAACGGAAAGTGCTGCCAATTCAACAATCGAAATCAATTGGGCACTGCTAATTCGTTCACTGTTAAGGCAATTAGAAACAAGTCATAAAGGCACAACACTCTCTCGTAAAAAAGAAGGGCTTAACCGTGTGCTGACCAATTTTGCTAAAGATCCTGCCGTGTTAGCTGAAAAAATACAGGCCCTTATGCGATCTTGGGGAAACGAAGTAATAGAAATTGAAGTGGATATATCAAGCGCCAATTCTACTCATCATGAGCAAAGCGCTTCTGCACCAATAGCTGATGTAACAACTACCGATAATACAACGGCTCAACTGCGAGATATGCTCGCTAGAACAATAGATTTAGCATTGCTTCCTTCGCTTAAAGACGCGTCTGAAACAAAGAAAAATGCACAAGACTTGCTTAAGCAGTTACGAACTCAACATGCACAGCCATTACCAGTCGAAAGTGCGAGCGTATTAAAAGATATTCTATTCACGATAGAAACTGAGCGTGAAAATCAACAAGACACACATCAGACACTCATCGACTTACTGAGACTGCTTGCCAAGAGCATGTCAGAACTGGCAGTTGATGATAGTTGGCTACAAGGTCAATTAAGCATTGTCAATGATGTGTTGAGCAAACCTATCGATATGGTTGCCTTAGGTAATGCCGTCGGTAGCTTAAAAGAACTAGTGCATAAACAATCTAACTTAAAACCAGCACTACATGATGCACAAGGCTTAATTAAAAAAATGGCTGAAACCTTTATTTCACGCTTAGTGGACATGACAGAAACCACTGATGAGTACCATCATAAAATCGAAAATCACCAACATAAATTAAGCAGTGTGAATAGCATTGATGAACTCAATAATGTGTTGCAAAACGTACTCGAAGACACCCGCATGATAGGCTTAACCGTTCAGCGTACACGCGAAGAATTTAATGATAGCAAATCCAAAGTCACACAAGCTGAACTTAAAATTCAGGAGCTCACCTCTGTCCTTGAATATATAAATGAAGTTGCCAACGAAGACTACTTAACAGGCACACTCAATCGACGCGGCATGGAAGAAGCTTTAGAACGCGAATTCAGCCGTGCTGACCGTCATAACACTTCGCTATGCATTGCCATAATGGATATTGACCACTTTAAAAAGATTAACGATACACTGGGTCATAGTACTGGAGATGATGCACTCGCCTATTTTGTAAAAGTGATTAAAGATGTCAAAAGAACAACCGACGTGCTTGCAAGATATGGTGGTGAAGAATTTATTATTATCTTACCGAACACAGAACAGGAAGACGCGGTTAAAGTGATTGAACGTGTCCAACGCATGCTAACCAAAGAGTTTTTTATGCATCGCGATGAGCGCGTTTTGATTACCTTTAGCGCTGGCGTTGCGCAGCGTATTGGTCAAGAAACACCTGATGAGATTATTCCGCGTGCAGATGCTGCACTTTATGCCGCTAAAAATGCAGGCCGCAATCGCGTGATGGCTGCAAACACGCAACAATCAGCACTTATTAGAGCGCTTCAAAAGTAGTCAAGCCTACGACTACCCTCACGATTTAGCATTTAGCTGTACTAAGCCTGTGTTAATATCTCGCTAAATCAACCTGTTTTAGACCTTAATTCTTTATGAAATTCACCTTACATCACACGGATGGGCTTGCTCGTCGCGGCACTGTACATCTTAACCACGGTGAGGTACAAACACCTGCCTTCATGCCAGTTGGCACATACGGTACCGTTAAAGCGATGTCACCTTTAGAGCTAAACGACATCGATGCACACATTGTACTTGGCAACACTTTTCATCTATGGCTGCGTCCAGGTTTAGATGTGATTGCAGCGCATGGTGGCTTGCACAAATTTATGGGATGGGATAAGCCAATCTTGACGGACTCTGGTGGTTTTCAAGTGTTTAGCCTAGGTGCTATGCGAAAAATTTCTGAAGAAGGTGTTAAGTTTCAAAGCCCTATCAATGGCGACACCTGCTTTTTAACACCAGAAGAATCCATGCGTATTCAAAAAGTATTGAATAGTGACATCGTGATGATTTTTGATGAATGCACGCCTTACCCAGCAACACACAAAGAGGCAGAAGACTCTATGCAATTATCACTTCGTTGGGCACAACGTAGCAAAGATGCACATCAAGGCAATGACAATGCTTTGTTTGGCATTATTCAAGGCGGCATGTATGAAGATTTACGGGACGTTTCACTCAGTGGTTTAACTAATATTGACTTTGATGGCTTTGCTATTGGCGGCTTATCGGTTGGCGAGCCAAAAGAAGATATGAAACGTATCCTCGCATACACAGCGCCAAAAATGCCCGCCAATAAACCCCGTTACTTAATGGGTGTTGGTACACCTGAAGATTTAGTTAATGCGGTTAGTCACGGTATTGATATGTTTGACTGCGTCATGCCCACACGCAACGCGCGTAACGGTTGGCTGTTTACTCAATATGGCGATGTGAAAATTAAAAATGCATCTTACAAACACGACATGCAACCATTAGATGCTGATTGTGCATGTTATACCTGCCAACACTTTACTCGTGCTTATTTACACCATTTGCATAAAGTAGGTGAGATATTAGGCGCGCGTTTAAATACCATCCACAACCTGCATTATTACCAAGTGCTGATGCAAAATATGCGTGACGCCATCGAAGCTGATCGCTTTGATGAATTCAAAGCAGATTTTGCTCTAAAGCGGGCGCAACTAACAAGCTGATTAAGAATGATTTTTATTGATGTTCTCATTAAAATTCCATTTAAAATCAATCACTAACAATGATTTTTTGGTTGCCTTGTTGTGCAAAACTACGTAAGATAGTCACAACTTGAACAAGGAGAGTGGTAATGAAGGGCGACAAAAAAATAATCGATATTTTGAATCACCTGCTCACAGGTGAACTGTCAGCTAGCGATCAGTATTTAATTCATGGTGAAATGGTCTCTGACCTTGGTTTGCCACAACTAGCAGCGCATATGTTGCATGAATCAGAACATGAGCATCTGCATGCAAAATTAATTATTCAACGCATTTTGTTTTTAGAAGGCACGCCAAATGTGGCTAAACGTGATGCATTAAATATCGGCCAGAATGTTCAAGAAATGCTGGAAAATGATTTGGCGCTGGAATATAGCGTTGTTAAACATTTGAAAAAGGCGATTGAAGCCTGTGAAAAAGCAGAAGATTTTGTCACACGTGAAATGCTAGTAGCGCAATTAGATGACACCGAAATGGATCATGCCTATTGGTTAGAAAAGCAACTAAAACTCATTAAACTGGTTGGTTTAGAAAACTATCAGCAAAGCCAAATGCAAGCAGCACAAGGAGCATAAATGAAAACGGATA
>JBFJJY010000223.1:0-3492 GCA_041612055.1 Methylophilaceae bacterium
CAGATGATAGGTTGATTCCACACTCCCTGATAAAACAGTTCTCCAAGAGGACGACGCTTCCTAGGCGCCAATTCACGTTCCTTTAGTTCATCTGATAGTGTGTCAGCGTCTGCTGCATAACCAACAGCCAGCATCGACATCATTTCAATCTGAGCTGGAATACCAAATGCTGCACGTGCTTTTTCGCCATCAAATCCACCCATTTGATGCGTTGCTAAGCCCATACTTGTGGCTTGCAAACACAGGCTCACAGCAGCGGCACCGGTGTCATAACGACCCCAGCGATTTGGTTTTTGATTGTGATTAAACAAGGTGTCTGCACAAATCAAAATAAACACTGGAGCATCTTTTGCCCAAGCCTGATTGCCAGGCACAATACAATCAAAAGCACTTTCCCAAGCGGCAGCATCTTTGTTTCGATCCCATACAATAAAACGCCAAGGCTCATCACCAAAACAAGATGGCGCCCAACGCGCAGCTTCTAATAAACTGATAATCTGCGCTTGAGTCACGGCTTTACTTGCATCATAAGCGCGAGGACTCCAGCGGTTAGCAATGATGTCATGAATAGGCGCTTGTGTTATTGCTGGTTTTTGCATGTATGAACTCCAATTAATCTTTGATTGAAAATTTAGTCTTGCAGCACTGGGTAGTCAATATACCCTTCTGCACCGCCGCCATAAAAGGTATCACTATTGGCATCGTTCAGCGGCGCATCGATTTTAAAACGCGCTACTAAATCAGGGTTTGCAATAAATGGAACGCCAAAAGCAACGCAATCCGCATGACCACTGGCTATAGCAGCATTTGCTCGCTCTTTATCATAGCTTAAATTGGCCATATATTGACCGTTAAATCGCTTTCTATAAGCAGAAAAATCAAAAGGGTCAGCTTCACCACCGCCGTGGATACCACCTTCAACTGTATGCAAATAGGCTAAATTAAATTGATTAAGCGCTGTAGCAACGTAGTTAAACAAATCTTGCGGATTACTATCTTTCATATCATTGAATGGATTAACAGGTGAAAGACGCACACCAACCTTATCCGCACCCATCACATCAACCACCGCCTGTGTCACTTCCATCAACAGACGTGTTCGATTTTCAAAACTGCCACCATAAGCATCTGTACGTGTATTACTGCCATCTCGTAAAAATTGATCGAGCAAATAGCCATTCGCGGCATGTATTTCGACACCATCAAAACCTGCTGCAATCGCACATTTGGTGGCATGAACATAATCCTGCACAATCGCTGGCAATTCAGCCGCCTCCAATGCACGTGGTTGCACATAATCTTGCAAACCTTCATAAGTAAAGGCTTGTCCGGCTGGTTTGATCGCAGAAGGCGCAACAGGCAATGCATTATTGGGTAATAAGCTAGGATGAGAAATACGCCCAACATGCCATAGTTGAATCACAATTTTGCCACCTTTGGCATGCACAGCATCGGTCACTTTTTTCCATCCAGCCACTTGCGCCTCTGTATAAATGCCAGGTAAAGCTGGATAACCATGTGCCATACTAGAAATTGGCGTAGCCTCTGTCACAATTAAGCCTGCGCTAGCGCGTTGCTCATAATAGGTCACATTAATTGATTGCGGCACACCGCCCTCACCTGCACGGTTGCGTGTCAGCGGTGCCATCACGATTCTATTGCTTAATCCAATACTACCTAAATTACCTGCAGAAAATAAATCTATTGTCATTCCAATTCCTTAATTAAGTGTTCGCTTATTTTGTTTTAATTGCTTCAATGAACAACACGACTGATATCTCGTCTCCGACGGGTGCATTGGCTTCTTTCATCCAACCATAGCCATAGTCAGAAGCTTTAATCATCGTCGTTGCTTCGAATCCTGCACGCTGACCGCCCCAAGGATCATTGCCAAAACCTAGTATTTTAAAAGGCATCGTGATTGTTTTTGTGACACCGTGTAAAGTAAACGCTCCTGTCATCATCCCTTCTGTTGCAGAAATCGCTTTGACTGATTGGCTCACAAACGTCATCTCACCAAAGTTGATTGCATCTAAATAATCGGACTTTTGAATATGTTCATCCCGTTTTGCTAACCCTGTATTAACACTAGCAACACCAATCCTAGCCTCCACACTAGACTTATCTAGATGCTCTGGATCAATTTTAATGACGCCTGTGACATCGGTAAAACTACCAGACGTTTTAGCCACTACATGCCGAATCGTAAAGTTAACAAAGCTATGTTTGTTATCAATTTGATAAGTCTCTGTGGCAGCCAACACACCATTGCTAATCAATAAAGAACTCAATAAACCGATTATTTGTTTTTTCATCATTTTCCTCTTATTCAATCATTATCCGACCATCAAGATAGCCATAAAGTTGCTGATTAACATTTACTCAATCACAGGCAAATCAAACCAAAGTAATTCTGCATCAGATTGTGCCTTTACTTCTAACACCGCTTCTCTTTCAATTTTGGCGGCGTCGCCCGCATGCAATATCGCACCATTCACCAGTACACGCCCTTTAGCCACTTGCAAATAGGCACAACGTCCAACCGCTATATCGCCTGCTATCGTGTTGTCTACCGTTAATAAACTGGCATACAAGCGTACATATTGATGAATGGTAAGCACATCAGCACCACCATCAGGCGCAGCTATTAAACACCAACGGTTATGTTTTTGCTCTGGCGAAAAATGTTGATCTTGATAACTCGGCGCCAAACCTTTTTCTTTAGGCAATATCCAAATTTGTAATAAATGGACTGGCTCCTCCGTTGAGGCATTAAACTCACTATGGCGCACACCAGTACCTGCGCTCATGCGCTGTACATCACCAGCGCTGATGACTGAACCATTACCCATACTGTCATGATGCTGCAACGCACCTGATAAAATATAAGTCACAATTTCCATATCGCGATGTGGATGCATGCCAAACCCTGCACCACCTGCAATCACATCTTGGTTAATCACCCGCAACACCGAATAGCCCATGTGGGCTGGATCATGATATTCTGCAAATGAAAATGAGTGGCGCGCATTGAGCCAACCATGGTCTATATGCCCTCGTTCTTCAGATTTTCTAATGCTTATCATATAAATTCATTCAATATAGTTGAATTAATTTAAGTATAATATACTGAACAATTAAGCGTTAATAGCGGATAATTTTGCTTAACTCATTCAATTAATCTGAATAACAAGCCCAACAATCAATCATGTCCCTCAAAATCTCCATCGAAGCACTAGAAATCATTGATGCGATTGCGCGCAAAGGCAGCTTTGCGGCGGCAGCGGAGTCATTATTTCGTGTCCCTTCCGCGCTTACTTACAGCATCAAAAAACTAGAGGACGATTTAGGGGTGAATTTATTCGACCGCAGCGGTCATCGCGCCACATTAACTGCCGCCGGTGCAGAGCTACTAAAAGAAGGCAGACAACTCCTCAACGCCACGTTAGCGCTAGAATCAAGAGTGAAACGCATTGCAACAGGCATTGAAAC
>JBFJJY010000224.1:0-3480 GCA_041612055.1 Methylophilaceae bacterium
AACTTCAAATGGCATGCGCCTGCGTTTATCAAACATGGTCAATACATAACGCCTAGGAACGCGGTTTTTTAAGACACGCTCTAATGCTTGTAGGGTTTTTTCTATTTTTTGAGCACTTTTAAGTGATAAAAAATCAGAAGCCATTGGAATAATCATTAAGTCCGCGGCAAAAACCGCATTGAGTGAAAGCACGCCTAGGTAAGGACAGCAGTCCATGATGATATTGTCGTATTGTTGCGTTTCTTCTAGGTTATTTAATCCCTGCTTAAGCTTGTTTAAAATTGCAGGCCCCTTGCCAAATATGGAGTCGACTTTAATTAACTCTGAGTGCGCGGGGATGATGCTCCCTAGTACCTCCCACTCTGTAATCAATTGTGACAGTTGTGTATTGTTTTGATAAAAGTCGAATAAACTTTTAGTGGACTCGACTTTTTCTTTTTGATGAATCTCGCTTAAATGGGCTTGCGGATCCATATCAATGATTAAATTTTTGGCTTTTCTGCGATGCAGGGCAGCACACAAATTGAGGGCTGTTGTGGTTTTTCCTACGCCACCTTTTTGATTAAATACACCAACGCGACTCATTGCTATTTTCCATATAGAACTGTTACCGTTGTTGAATTGGTTGTTTTCTTCTATTGAATACTGCCAGTTGTACCTGACACTACAATGTTAGTAATGAGTATAGCTTAGTTTTTGCCAAATGTAAGTTCTTCAGCATTTGGCTCATTTTGCCAAAAATGATAAAACTCACGTACAACATCGAGATAAAGATCGCGAATTTCTTTGGTTTTAAATAGCGGTAAAGTGAGATCGACCGATATTCGATAAGCAGCATGATTTTTTACTGGTGCTTCTCTTAGGCGTAACAAAATGATTTTTACTAATTTACTCCTAGTGCTAATAATAGAGCGGTCAGCACCAAGATTGGCGATGGCTTCTAGGTAATTTTTCAGCGACAGAGTTTCTGCATCATCGAATGTTTCATTGTCTAAATTTTTAGTTAGTGCATCTAAGGTCGCGTGTTTGGGCTTCCATTTAATTTCTTTTGTACTAAAGCCATAATATTCGTGAAACATGGCAATCGCTTTAATGTCATTCATCCAAAAAGGAAAATACTCTCGTGCAGTATTTAAAGCATTACTTCTATCTTGCTCTGGTAGATTAACTAAGGTTTCTTCTAACGCAAAAGCAAAGGCTTTGCGCGTTTGCTCTTTAGTTGCTAGCGTGATCATGAAAGCATCTAAAAAGCGCGAACGTTGATAAAGCGTGTTTGTTGAAGCGCCTTTGCTTTGCAGGAACTTTAAATAAGCATCTGAAGCTTGTTTTTCTCTCGTTTTAGCCATTGATTGATTATTAGTCTTTAATCTGTATTTGTATTCATGAACATCATGTAAACGTATTGTTGCTATTGAATTCTATTGTATGCAAATTTTAGAGCGTTGATGAGGTAAATAGGGCATTAAAAGCATGATTAATCAGAGATTTAAAGCGGTCATCCGTTTGCGATAATAAACATGTAGCATTGTTTTAACATCATTTTTAGTGCTGATTTAAATGAGATAGGATTTGATAGGGAATGGTTGGATGCAAAAACGTTTGATGAACAATATCGTTATCGTTTTATTATTAAGTATTGCTTTTATCGGCAATGTGAATGCGGCGCAATGGACGAAGCTGCATGAGAATAAACATGCAAAGCTCATGCTGGATAAACAATCAATTGTGAAATCTGGTCAGTACCAAAAAGCTTGGGTCAATATTGATTATAAAACCTTGCAAACCAACCTTGAGTATCCTGAAAAAAGCTATAACAATGCGAAATTATTATGGTACTTTAATTGTGCAGAACAGAAATCTGCCACTGCTCAAGTTTATCAATCACTTAATGAAGAACAAATTTATTCTGCCGCAATTGATGTAAAAAGAGCTCGCTTTCTAGAGCCTGTGCCAGAAACCGAAGCTGATATTGCCATGCATTATGTGTGTCAACAAAAAGAGCGTGAAGATGCGCTCAAAGAGAAAAAAGCACTTGCTGCGGAAAAGGCCAAAAATCAAGCCGCTAATCCAATCGTTAGCCCAACCGAACCAGTTAAACAGCCAACAGCTACACCGCCGGTTGTCGCAGCCACTGAACCGCCACCCGCACCCGCTGCACAAGTAGAGAAAGCGGCGGCAGTTGAGAAAAAGCCTGAGGCTGAAACAGCGCAAAAAACAGCTAAAAAAGCAGAAGAACAAGCTGCCATTAAAGAGAAAACGGAAAGCAAAGTAGAAAAAGATGCTAAAGAGGCAAAAACGGCTGAAAATATTGATGAGGCCGCAGATGATAAATCGGAAAATATAGAGGATGAAGACGCGCCTGTTAATCAAGACAAGTTGGTTAACAAAAAGCGCCGCGTGGCACATTGGAAATATACAGGCAGTAGAGGCTCGGAATTTTGGGGAGATTTAAGTCCTGATTACGCCATTTGCAAAACAGGGATGAATCAATCGCCTATTAATATTAATGCAACAATCACTGCAACGCAGAAACCACTAAAGGCCTTTCAGCGCTTTCCAGCGACCCATATTATTAATAATGGGTTGGCTATTCAAGCTGATTTTAAATCGGGCAATATCTTAGTGATTGATGGGCTGATGTATCAAATGAAGCAGGTCAGTTTTCATGCGCCGAGTGAGCATCAAATCATGGGAAAATCATATCCATTAGAGGCTGAGTTTTTACATGTTGACGGTAACGGCAATGTGGCGGTATTGGCGGTGATGTATGAAGAGGGGCATGAGAATAAAGCCATGGCTAAATTGTGGAGTCAAATGCCAAAAAGAAAAGGAAAGCCAGTTAAGCTGAATAGCAAAGTATTAGCAGGCGAGTTAATCCCTAGAGAGAAAGAATATTACCGATACAGTGGATCGCTTACTCCGCCCCCGTGCAGTGAAGGGGCGGTTTGGGCTATTATGAAAACGCCGATGACAGCATCAAAACGTCAAATTGATGCGTTTAAAGCGGTCATGCGCGACGATAATAATCGACCTGTTCAGCCACTCAATGGCAGAGTGGTGATTGAGTAGTAATTAATGCTCTTTCTTTAGCGTTGAGTTAAGCGCTGCACCAATATGTGCTTGACCACGTTGCTTAGCTAAAACGACTTGCTTTTGTCTTTCTGTCAGCGCAGCCTTTTTCTCTTCCGAAGTTTTATCGTAACAATGCGGGCAAGAGATGCCAGCAGTGTATTTTTCACTTTTCATTTCTTCTTGAGATAACGGCATACGGCACGCATAGCATTGGTCATATTCGCCTACTGCTAAACCATGTTTAACGCCAACACGTTGGTCAAATACGAAGCATTCACCTTCCCATAAACTTTCTTGTTCTGGTACGGTTTCTAAGTATTTTAAAATACCGCCCTGCAAGTGATAGACTTCTTCAAAACCTTGTTGCTTCATGTAAGAGGAGGCTTTTTCACAACGAATGCCGCCGGT
>JBFJJY010000225.1:0-3462 GCA_041612055.1 Methylophilaceae bacterium
AACGTGACTTTCGGCAAAAAACCATTAAAATACAGCCACTTTTATTGCAAGTGATAGCAAGTCATCTAAAGGCGTCCGTCTCTTAACTTCTTAAACAATATCCTGTTGAAATTATACCCATGCTCACTTCAGAAGTAGACCCGCTAGCGCACGCCATCGAAGCGGTTGCCAACCAAGGCTATGCCATCATCGATGACTTTTTGCCGCCCGATGACATTGCAACCGTTGCAGACATCATTAAAAGCAAATGGCTCAATGGTCAAATGGTCAGTGCAAAAACAGGTAAAAATGGTTTAAAAAATCAAGCCATCCGTAGCGATTACATTGCTTGGCTCGATGAAGCTGATACCACACCTGCAGTGCAGTCTTATTTTAGACAAATGGAAATGCTGAGACTCATGCTCAATACGCAATTGTTTATGAATGTCCATGAGCTTGAAACCCATGTTGCGCTCTACCCTGTCGGTGGCCGTTATCAAAAACATCTGGATCAATTTAGTCATGGCTCATCTGACAATATTCAACACCGTCAATTAAGCGCTGTTTTATATCTCAATCAAAACTGGCAAGCGCATCATGGCGGCGCGCTAAAGCTGCATTTAGATGAAGAAAATGCCATTGATATTTTGCCTAATGCAGGGCGTATTGTGCTGTTTCTATCCGCTAAATTCTGGCACGAAGTATTACCTTCAAACCGCGAACGCATTAGCTTAACTGGCTGGTTTAGAACGCGTAACCATGTGCTGATTTAGCTAAATCGTAATAGAATGCTAGCCATTATTCATATAGATGATCAGCATGCAATTCGCCAATATACAATGGAAGAACCAACAACCTTACTCGCTCGATTTTGATGATGTGTATTACTCATCCGATGATGGTTTGGCCGAAACGGATTATGTGTTTATTCAACATAATCAGCTCAGCCAACGATTTTCTCAATTAGAAAAATCACATTTCACCATTATCGAAACTGGCTTTGGAACTGGGCTTAACTTTTTTTGTGCTGCACAACACTTCTTAGCCCACGCGCCAAAAGACGCCACGCTACAATTCATATCAATTGAACGCTATCCATTAACAATCGACGACTTTATCAAAGCCAACCGTTATTGGTTTGTCTTTGAACAAATGGTGCAACAGTTAGCAAGTACTTACACTCAGCTCACCGATGGGCTGAACAAACTCAGCTGTTGCGACAACCGCATACAGCTTGATTTATGGATTGGCGATGTTAATCAGCGATTACCGCAAATACAAACACCCGCTGACGCATGGTTTTTAGATGGTTTTGCACCTGCAAAAAATAGCGACATGTGGTCTGCGTCATTGTTTAATGAAATCGCCCGTTTATCACAACCTAGTACCACATTTGCCACGTTCACCAGTGCAGGCGATGTGCGCCGTCACTTGCAGGCTGTTGGTTTTAAGGTGAGGAAAGCCGCTGGATTTGGCAAAAAGAGGGAAATGCTACACGGCATCTATGCCTAACATCGTGCTACCATTTCATCTCAACTTGTTTTACTAAAGGCTCCATTTTGTTCACTGTCATGTTACAAATGGCAACGTTAATTGCCATCGGCATCATCTGGCAACGCTTTGCCCCCAAGCATATTTCCGTTTTGTCACATCGCCGCGCATTAACAGACTTGGTGTTTTATATCTTACTGCCTGCGTTGGTATTAAATGTCATGTGGCAAGCGCCGCTGAATATCGACTCCATTAAAATTTCACTGACCGCATTATCCAGCATCGCAGCGTCATTGGCGATGATGTGGCTTGTAGTGCGCTTTTTAAATGTTAGTCGAGCACAAAAAGGTGCTTTATTAATCGCTGCCACCTTCCCAAATTCAACTTACATGGGCTTGCCTGTCACCGCACAAGCGCTTGGAGATTGGTCGCAAGCCATCGTGTTGAAATATGACTTATTTGCTTGCACCCCAATGGTATTGACTGTCGGCATATTAATCGCCCACCATTTTGGCGAATCAAACTCTGAAGTACACCCGATTCGAGAGCTAGTCAAAGTCCCGCCGTTATGGGCGCTAACGCTATCACTATTATTGAATGTAGCCAACATTCCACAACCCATTCCTATTCATAACGGATTAGATATCTTGGCAGGTGGCGTCGTACCATTAATGTTGATTGCATTAGGCATGAGCATCCGGTGGGACACACTTAAATTACAACACCTACCCGCTTTATTACCTGTCAGTATCATCGCATTAGTCATTGCGCCCATTATCGCCTACATCACCGCTAATGCACTTCACTTACCAAGCGACATATTAACCACCTCGGTTATCCTTGCCGCCATGCCTACCATGATTTTTGGTATAGTGATTTGTGAGCGTTATGGGTTGGATAGTGGCTTATATGCGGCGGCCGTGTTTTTGACAACTGTACTTAGCATAGGCTCACTAACAGCTTGGTTTAATGTCTTGATATAAGTCGCTATTCATCTTTCCACTTAATGCTACACCCAATGCTCTGCACCTGCTCTTTAGGCCCCTGCCCCGTTTCGGCAACTTGCTTCATGGCGTAAAATAAATCGCGCGTACTTTCTGGTGCCGTTTCTTTGCGACTTTCATCAAAGCGACCACGGTATTGCAACTCGCCTTTGTTGTTAAATCCAAAAAAATCTGGCGTACAAACTGCATCGTACGCTTTTGCTATAGCTTGCGTTGGGTCGATCAAATAGGGAAATGGAAAATCCATTTCATTGGCGATGATTTTCATATTCTCGAAGCGATCTTCTGGATAGTCTGTCGGGTCATTTGACATAATCGCTACCGTGTTGACGCCTAACATTTTCAGTTCACGTACATCAGCAATTAAACGTGGCAATATCGCTTTGACGTATGGGCAATGGTTGCAAATAAACATCACCAGCAAACCATTTTTACCCATCAGCATATCGCGGGACAATGTGGTGCCATCCACATTTTTTAAACTAAAGTCTGGCGCTTGCCAACCAAACGCACAAACGGGGGGATGAATGCTTGCCATCACTAACTCCTAAAACACTTTATAATCTCAATATTACCATCATTTATTTGTCACGACATGCCACAGAACCGCTTTTACTGCCCTGAAAAATTAGCACTAGGCGCTATCGTTAAACTGCCAGAATCTGCAGCGATTCATGCTGCTCGTGTACTCCGTATGGCAGCAGGTGACCATGCTATTTTGTTCAATGGCGATGGTATTGACTACGCTTGCGAACTCATAGCAGTCAAAAAAAATGAAGTATTAGCAGCGGTTAAATCTAGCACCATGATTAACAATGAATCGCCTCTAAACATTACTTTACTACAAGGCATTTCCAGCGGTGACCGCATGGATTATACGATTCAAAAAGCGGTGGAATTAGGGGTAAAGCATATCCAGCCAATTGCTACTGAGCGTAGCGTGGTCAAGCTGAACCAAGAGCGCGCTGCAAAACGCCTAGCCCATTGG
>JBFJJY010000226.1:0-3417 GCA_041612055.1 Methylophilaceae bacterium
CAAAGTTGACCGTCAATACACTTCCATTAGTTTGATCAGGCAATAACATCAAATGCACAACATCTTGTTTAAGGTTGTTAAAAGTCTGTACAGACGATTGAGGAATTTGCCTGTTTGTATCACCGCTCAGAATAGCACCGTTAAGGTTTGACTCTATGATGGAAGTAAAGATGTTGACATTTTTTAGAGCAAATTGAATCGATAAGTCTTTTATGCTATCAATATTTTGTAGAGACTTAATTTCATTCTCAAAAAGATTGCGCGCAAAGATAAGGTTAGAAAACGTAGTAAGCGCGTGAGTGCGACTCTGTTCTATCAGTGCTTTGTGCTCATAATTGATGACAAGGTTATTGAGCTTTTGATTAGACAGTAACGTCATCAACATGGCTGGAATAAATGCAGCTACCAACAACAATAGGGTGATGCGTCGACCAACTTTACTGGTTAAAAAGGAGTTGGATAGTTGCATTTAATATTTTGATGCGAGATTGATAAATTTTCCATCGTTAGCACGGATAACGTCATCTAAGCTGACTTTATTAGAAATTTGCGTTTGCGATTGACCGTCTTTACCCATGCTATACAGATCAAAATCTGAATTTAATGGATTTAACTTTCTATCTTTACGATTGCCGCCTTTGCCTTCTTTGTCAAATAAGTTGAGATATTGATAAGGATTTTCCCATGGATCCAACATGCTAGCAGCGCCAACATCAGCTAAGGTATTTGGATAAGCCCTTGCATCATTCCAATACGCTTCGACTTTTAGTGAAATGGAGGCAATATCAGAGACGGCTTGCGCCACTCTTGCCTCTTCAACATAGTCGTCATAGGCAGGGATAGCGATAGACGCAAGAACACCAATAATGGCGACAACAATCATGAGTTCAATTAATGTTAAACCCATTTGTCGCTTTTTCTGACAGCGTATTGTCGTATGTTTTAACTTTAACCTAGTTTTCATTTTTAAATCACTCACTCTACAGTCACTATATAACAGATGTTATTTTTTTAACTTAAGAAAAGAGTGTTGATTTAACCTTTGTTAATCCAATCATACGCTTATCTAAATCATTGAAGTGATTTTTTACAAATGTTTACGTGATGATTTGATGGCACGCTAATTAATTTTTATCTTTGACCTTATGCCATATAAAATAACGTTATGTCTTTACCGCCAGAAATTAAACCCAATCAGTCAGTGCCTTTGTTGAAGGCGCTTCATATTCTTACGCGTGATGGCCAGTTGAATCAGGATAGTCGTCGTAAACTTAAGCAGGTTTATCATTTAGTTAATTTTATTGAGCCATTGCTGCGAGAAGTACTCACCAAACAACAGAACCCAACTTTAGTTGATCATGGTGCAGGTAAGTCTTATTTAGGCTTTATTTTGTATGATTTGTTACTCAAACAATTGCCGCAGGGTCAGGTCATTGGTATTGAAACTCGAGCAGATTTGGTTGAAAAATCAAAAGCTTTGGCACAAGAGTGTGGCTTTAGTCGCATGCTATTTGAGCACTTAAGTGTGGCTGAGTCGATGGTTTCGCCATCTATTCCAGATAAAGTGGATATTGTGACGGCGCTACATGCTTGTAATACGGCAACTGACGATGCCATTCAATTTGGTTTAAAAAAACAAGCGCAATTCATGGTGTTAGTACCGTGCTGTCAGGCAGAGGTGGCAGAGGTAATGCGTAGACACAAAGCACAAAGCTTAAGCAAATCACCACTATCTGAAATTTGGCGCCACCCAATTCATACCCGAGAGTTTGGTAGTCAAATTACCAACGTGCTACGTTGTTTACAGTTGGAGTCAGCTGGCTATAACGTGACCGTAACAGAATTAGTCGGTTGGGAGCATTCCATGAAAAATGAACTGATTGTTGCTAAATACACGGGGCAAAAACGTAAGAATGCACGAGAGCGCTTGCAGTCGATTCTAGAAGCGCTTAACTTGACTGACATGCAACATCGCTTTCAATCATAACATTATTTTTTATCAATCTTCTTTGCTTTAAACCTTGTAATGATTTTGCGAATAGGATGCTTCCATTGACTAATATAATAAAGCCATTTACTTTCATCCTCTTTGTTTGTTGTACGTTTAATGCTGTTGCTGAAGACGAAAATACTTGGATACAAGATGGCAAAGCCGCGCTAGCCGCTGCCAAACAGTTACAAGCCAATCGTGGTAAAGCCAAAAATGTCATTCTATTTATTGGCGACGGCATGGGGATTTCGACCATTACGGGTAGCCGTATTTTCGAAGGGCAACAACGCGGTGTCGATGGTGAACGCAATCAACTCGCGTTTGAAAAGCTCCCTTACTTAGCGCTATCCAAAACCTACTCCGCTAATCAGCAAACGCCAGATTCAGCACCAACTATGTCAGCGATTGTCACTGGGGTTAAAACCAATGATAGCGTGCTTTCTGTTAATCAGTCTGTGATGCAAGGTGAGACGAATAATGCAGTTATTCAGGCGAATAAAGTACAAACCATTTTAGAGCAGGCGGAGGCGTATGGACTTGCAACTGGTATTGTTTCCACTGCGCGGATTACGCATGCAACGCCCGCTGCTACTTATGCACATACCTCAAATCGGGATTGGGAAAATAATGCTGAACTACCAGTCGCGGCTGTGGCAACTGGCGTCAAAGATATTGCTGTGCAATTGATTGATCATTTGCTAACCAGTAAAGGGTTGAAAGTGATATTAGGTGGTGGGCGACAGCATTTGATGCCGAATACGCAAATCGATCCTGAATATAAAAATAAATTAGGCAAACGCACAGATGGACGTGACTTGATTGACGAGTTTAAAACCATTACCCGTGGTGATTATGTTTGGAATAAGCAACAGTTTGATGCCATTAATCCAAACACAACAACGCATTTATTGGGATTATTTGAACCGTCGCATATGCAGTATGAATATGATCGTCTAAAAACTAACACAACCGAGCCTTCATTAGCAGAAATGACACGCAAGGCCATCGCCATCCTAAGTCAGCATGATAAGGGGTATTTTTTAATGGTAGAGGCTGGGCGTATTGACCACGCATCGCATGCGGGGAATGCTTACCGTACTTTCACGGAGACGGTGGCTTTATCAGATGCAGTTAAAGCGGCGATGGAGCAGGTGAGTCTGCAAGAGACGCTGGTGATTGTGACGGCAGACCATAGTCATACATTGACACTGGGAGGTTACCCAAAAAGAGGCAACCCTATTTTAGGCAAAGTGATTGGGCCTGAAGCAACTGAACCTAGCCTAGCCATGGACAACAAACCTTATACCACAGTTGGATTTGCGAATGGCTTGGGTTATGCAGAGCAGGGTGAAAATGTAAGCGTAGCCAATACAGGGCGTGTTGCCGATTTGCATGGTGTTGATACTACTCATCCAGATTTTCATCAA
>JBFJJY010000227.1:0-3409 GCA_041612055.1 Methylophilaceae bacterium
GTAAAACGACGACGACGAGCTTGATTGCAAGCATATTAGCCGAAGCAGGCATGGATCCAACTTTTGTGATTGGTGGAAAACTAGAATCAGCAAGCACCAATGCCAGATTAGGCGCTGGTGAGCATATTGTGGTTGAGGCAGATGAGTCTGATGCATCATTTTTACATTTGAGTCCAATATTGGCAGTGGTGACGAATATTGATCGTGATCATATGGAAACTTATGAACATAGCTTTGATAAGCTAAAAAATGCCTTTGTCGAATTTTTGCAACAACTCCCATTTTGGGGCATGGCGGTGGTGTGTATTGATGATCACAATGTACGCGAAATCTTACCGCGTATCACCAAGCCAGTAACAACCTACGGCTTTAGCGATGATGCGGGTATCCGTGCCAGTGATGTACGTGCGGATAATGGAAAAATGCATTTTAAAGTAACCCGAAAAAATGGAATAACAACCCATCTTGATGTGACTTTAAATCTGCCTGGCAAGCATTATGTATTGAATGCATTGGCTGCAATTGCCATTGCGAGTGAATTAAATGTATCAGACGACGCCATTATAAAAGCATTAGCAGAATTTAAAGGTGTCGGCCGCCGATTCGAGCGCTATGGTGAAGTGCCAACAGGCAAAGGTGGAACATTTACCTTGATTGATGATTATGGTCATCATCCAGTTGAAATGCGTGCTGTGATGGCAGCCGCCAGAGATGCGTTTCCTGGTAGACGCTTGGTATTGGCTTTTCAACCACACCGTTATACCCGTACGCGTGATTGCTTTGAGGGATTTGTGCAAGTGATTTCAAGTGCTGATGTTGCGCTATTGACTGAAGTGTATCCAGCTGGAGAAGCACCAATTGTTGCCGCAGATACTGAGACACTTATTCGGGCCATAAAGGTGTTGGACAAAGTTAACCCTGTCCATGTAGAAACAACAGAGGCATTGCCAGAGGCTATTAAAAACGTTGTGCAAGCGGGCGATGTAGTGGTGGTGATGGGTGCTGGCAGTATTGGTCAAGTGGCCCATAAAACGAGAGCAATGATGGCATGATGCAAGCCGAATTAAACGCTAGGTTGTTGAGAAACGAGCCTTTGGCCCGTTATACCAGCTGGCGTGTCGGCGGTATGGCTGACTACGTCTATATCCCCGATGGATTAGATGCGTTGATTGCGTTTTTAACTGAATTAGATGCAGAGCAGCCAGTTTATTTTATTGGATTAGGTAGCAATTTATTGGTGAGGGATGGCGGTGTGCGCGGCACGGTTGTGGTGATGCATCAGGCACTCAAAACCATTAAAACAGAAGGCGATTATGTGTATGCAGAAGCAGGTGTTACCTGCGGAAAATTGGCTAAATTTAGTGCGGCCAATAGTCAAATGGGGGCAGAGTTTATGGCGGGTATTCCAGGTACTGTTGGTGGCGCGCTAGCCATGAACGCTGGCTGCTATGGCGGTGTGACTTGGGAGATTGTGCAGCAGGTGTTAACGATAGATCGCTATGGAAAAACGCATATTAGAAAACGAGAAGAGTTTGTCATTGGTTATCGTAGCGTGAAAATGCCTGTGGCAGATGAGTGGTTTGTTGGCGCTTGGTTTAACTTAGCAGAGGGAAATCCTCAAGAGTCTACCAATAGAATAAAAGAGTTGCTGGCAAAAAGATTGGCCAGCCAACCGCTTAACTTGCCAAGCGGTGGTTCGACTTTCCGTAATCCTGAAGGAGATTTTGCAGCAAGATTAATTGAAGCTAGTGGGCTAAAAGGATTTCAGATTGGTGGAGCACAGGTGTCAGAAAAGCATGCGAATTTTATTGTCAACCTTGGAGGTTGTTCTGCGCAAGACATTGAATCGCTTATTGAACATGTTAAACAAGAAGTATTTGCACAGCAAGGTGTGCTGTTACAACAAGAAGTGAAGGTCATCGGTGAGTATGAATAAGCAACAGATAAAAGCATTTGGACGCGTCGCTGTGTTATTAGGTGGGTCATCGGGTGAGCGCGAGGTTTCGCTTAAAAGTGGTCAAGCCGTGTTGGATGCGTTAATCAGGCAAGGTGTTGATGCCTATGCCTTTGATCCGATGAATCAGGATATTGCAGACATAGAAAGCTATGACCGCGCATTTATCGCATTACACGGAAAGTATGGTGAAGATGGCACCGTGCAACGGGAGCTTGATGCCATGGAAGTGCCTTATACAGGGAGTGGCGTAACGGCCTCTGCGATTGGTATGGATAAATGGCAAACCAAGCTAAGGTGGGCAGAAGCGAGAGTGGTGACACCTGCTTTTGAGCTCGTGCATGCGCAAAGTGATTTTGCTGTGATAGAAAAAAAATTAGGTTTTCCTCTATTTGTTAAACCAGCCAATGAAGGCTCAAGTATTGGCATTAGTAAGGTCAAGAAAGCTGGCGAACTAGAGCTTGCCTATGAATTAGCAGCCAAGGCCGATCCATTGGTGATTGCTGAGTCATATATTGGCGGAGGCGAATATACGGTTGGCATTCTTGATCAGAAAGCGCTACCGATTGTACGGATTGTGCCCAAAACAGAATTTTATGATTTTGACGCTAAATATTTGCGTAATGACACTGAGTATTTATGTCCTTGCGGATTGAGTGCAGAGACTGAAGCAAAAATCCAGCAAGAGGCATTAGATGCGTTTAATGCGCTTGGTTGTAGCGGATGGGGACGTGTAGATTTTTTAATGGATGAAGCTGGACAGCATTATTTTTTAGAAGTGAATACAAGCCCTGGTATGACTGACCATAGTTTGGTGCCAATGGCTGCAAAAGCAGCTGGAATTGAATTTGATGACCTCGTCATCAGTATTTTGCAGATGACCTTGAATACGGAGACCAATGATGTGGCATAAGCCAAATCAATTAAATTGGTTAGCGAATAGCTTGTACGCAATAGCTGTTGCGATGCTGTTGTATGGCTTAGTCGTTGCTTTTATCCGACTACCAATATTTCCGATTAATGCGGTTCAAGTGAGCGGTCAGCTTGATCACGTGAGCCGTAAGCAAGTAGAGCTGATTGTAGAAGAGCATTTAACGGGTAATTTCTTCACATTGGATTTGAAAAAAACTCGCGATGCATTTGAAAAATTACCTTGGACACGAAATGTCAGTGTGCGACGTCATTGGCCTAGTACATTAAACGTGGAGATAGAAGAACATAAAGCCTTGGCTAGATGGGGTGATATTGCGTTGGTTAATACTTATGGTGAGTTGTTTCATGCAGCTTCGGATGCCGATTTGCCCGTATTTTATGGTGCGGGTAATGCGGTGAGAAACGTAGCTGAACATTATGAGCAATTTAGAAAAATTTTGAATCGTACTGATATGAAAATAGCGCAAGTGACGCTGTCATCACGGTTGGCTTGGGAAATAAAAACGGATAAAAACGTATTGA
>JBFJJY010000228.1:0-3399 GCA_041612055.1 Methylophilaceae bacterium
GTTTAAACGTTGGCGACCATGTAAAGGATAACCCACATCATGTGGCACGAAATCGTCAATTGCTTGCACCATTTGTGCCAACAGAACCTGTGTGGATGAATCAAGTGCATGGTGTTCGCGTGTTAGATGCAACAAAAAGTAGCTGTATTGAATCGGCTGATGCTGCGTTTGCTACCCAACGCAATGTCGTCTGCGTAACCATGACGGCGGATTGCTTACCAGTGTTGTTATGTAATCAACAAGGCACAGTAGTTGCCGCAATACATGCAGGTTGGCGCAGCTTATGTGATGGCGTGATTGAGGCTACAGTTAAAGCGATGGCTGTAGATAGACAGCAACTGATGGCGTGGTTAGGCCCTGCGATTGGTCCTGATGCTTTTGAAGTGGGTGCAGAGGTGCGCGCTCAGTTTATGGAAAAAGATGAGAAAGCAGCCGCTGCTTTCAAAGTATATGGCGAGCGTTATTTAGGAAACTTATATACCCTTGCTAAACAGCGACTTCATCATGTTGGCGTGCAGCAAATATATGGTGGCGGTTTATGTACTTATACCGATTCATCAAGATTTTTCTCTTTTCGAAGAGAGGGTGTGACAGGTCGCATGGCAACTTTGATTTGGCTAAGTTGAAATTGACTGCGTTAAAAACAACTTAGTGGCAAGCGGTTGACTAGTCTATAATACGCAACTTATTGAAAAGATAGTTCTTTAATGATGATTCCCGAATTTTCCACCCTGACTTGGATTGTGCTGTTCAGCCTTGTTGGCGGCGTACTGAGTGTGAGTGGTGCCGCCTTGGTGGCGTTAAATGTAAGTAAAGTCCGTGTGCCTATGTTGATTAGTTATGCGATAGGTGCAATGCTGGGCGCTGTATTCTTAGAAATCTTACCGCATGCGATAGATGAGGCGAGCTCTCCTAAAGTGATGACAGCAACAGTGCTGTTTGGTATTTTATTGTTTTTTGCCTTAGAAAAATTAGTCATTTGGCGCCATTGTCATGGCGATCATTGTGAAGTGCATGCAGTACATACGGAAGAAGATTGCCCAGACAACCAATCTGCAAGCCCCTCCGACTCGACCGTCAAATTTAAGCTAGTCACTCAGAAAAAACCTTCAATCACCGCTAAACATACACATAGCCATGAGCATGATTTTGGCAGAAGCGGCATGATGATTATGATCGGTGATACTTTCCATAATTTCGTCGATGGCATTTTGATTGCTTCTGCGTTTATGGTCGATGTCAAAATTGGGATTGTGACGGCGATTGCAATTGTAGCGCATGAAATTCCGCAAGAAGTCGGTGATTTTTTTATCCTATTGCACTCTGGCTATACTAAAAAACAAGCATATATTTTTAATCTCATATCTAGCTTAGCCACCATGGTTGGTGGTCTTGCGGCTTACTATGCATTGCGACAAATGCAAGAGTTAGTCCCATTTGTGTTAGGTATTGCCGCGGCAAGCATGCTGTATGTGGCGGTCGCAGATTTAATTCCCAGCTTACACAAACGCACCGAATTGCGGGAAACGGTTTCGCAATTACTATTGATTGCCTTAGGGGTGAGCTCTATTGGCCTAATCGGTTACTTTTTACATTGATAATGAATTTATGAAGACGAATATTCCTAAAGTTGGTTTTGTTTCACTTGGCTGTCCTAAAGCAGGCTCAGATGCTGAGCGTATCTTGACGCAGCTACGCGCTGAAGGCTATGAAATTAGTAATAGCTATGAAGACTCAGATTTAGTGGTTGTGAACACCTGTGGTTTTATTGATAGTGCGGTTGAAGAATCATTAGATGCGATTGGCGAGGCAATTAATAAAAATGGTAAAGTGATTGTGACGGGCTGTTTAGGCGCCAAGAAAGGCGTTGTTGAAAGCGCACATCCTAGCGTGCTGGCCGTGACAGGACCGCATGCGCTAGAAGAAGTCATGCAAGCTGTGCATGCTAATTCACCTAAGCCACATGATCCTTATACTGATTTGGTGCCGCCACAAGGTGTGCGTTTAACGCCACAACATTACGCTTATTTAAAAATATCAGAAGGCTGTAACCACCGTTGTAGTTTTTGCATTATTCCAAGCATGCGTGGTGATTTAGTCAGTCGCCCGATTGGTGATGTCTTGAATGAGGCTGAGAATTTAGTGAGTGCAGGCGTTTCTGAGATTCTAGTAATCTCACAAGATACATCAGCCTATGGCGTTGATGTGAAATTCCGCAAAGGTTTTTGGAACGGTCGCCCGATTAAAACGCATATGACGGAACTCAGCCAAGCATTAAGTGAATTGGGTATTTGGATTCGGTTGCATTATGTGTACCCCTATCCGCATGTGGATGATGTGATTCCATTGATGGCAGATGGTTTGATTTTGCCTTATTTGGACGTGCCTTTTCAGCATGCCAGTCCACGTATTTTAAAATCGATGAAACGTCCAGCCAGCAGCGAAAATAATTTGGCACGCATTAAAGCATGGCGTGAAATTTGTCCTGATATCACCGTGCGCTCAACCTTTATTGCAGGTTTCCCGGGCGAGACAGAAGATGATTTTCAAATGCTACTGGATTTCTTAGAAGAGGCGCAATTGGATAGAGTTGGCTGTTTTGCCTATTCCGCTGTTGATGGCGCAAAAGCTAATGATTTGCCTGATCAGGTGCCAGAAGAGGTGAAACAAGAGCGATTAAGTCGTTTTATGGCCGTGCAAGAGCGTATTAGTAGCGCAAAACTAGAGCGCAAAATTGGCACTAAACAAATGGTATTAATCGATGAGTTAACGACTGATAGCGACGATAACATCATTGCCATTGGTCGAACTAAAGCCGATGCGCCTGAAATTGATGGTATTGTCTATGTGCAAGATGCCGAAGGATTAACGCCGGGCGATTTTGTAGATGTGCAGATCTTAGCGGTTGAAGGTCACGACTTGGTCGGCGGGCCGCCAAACGACTAATGGTTGCTATAGGCTTGGCTGTGTAAATAAATCAGGTAAAACAGGCGCTGGACGCTCACTGTCTGCGCGGTCTTCTAAAAAGTCTAGTGTCAGTGGACAACGGGTGGGCTTGCGTGCTGCTTTGCGTTTTTTAGAGCTAGTGCTGTTTAAATCAATGTAAGGTGTTTGGCTAATACGCACATAACCGGAACTAGCGAGTTTTTGCATCGTCGTTTCAAATAAACTCAATGGGTTATCAATATTTTGTAGCGTGATTGCATTTTTGCTGACTTTAAGTACGTTATACATCACCAATTTATTGGGTGCTGTTTTTTTGCCATACACTTCACCAGTCTGTACTCCCATGATTCCCCTCCTGCATCAAGTTTAACCATATTTACTTGATTAAATAGCTAGTTATTACTTGTATATCATAAGCTAATTTAATTGACAACAATAAATCATTGAATGGTA
>JBFJJY010000229.1:0-3388 GCA_041612055.1 Methylophilaceae bacterium
CGCTGACATACATAGTGCCATTGCTATGATGCACAAGCCCATCACCACCACCAAAGTTTGCTTCAGAGATATCGGTTAATTGCTTGTTGCTTTGATTGTATTGGTAAAGCAGCCCCGAAGTGAAGTCAACAATAACCAAATAATTGCCAGTATCGTCAGCCAATAAGCCGTTAGGTGCGATGATACGTGAGTCTTGCTTGCCATCGATGAGTAGTGTTGTATTGCCTTGCGGGTCAATTTTATAAATTGCACCACCTTTGCCTGAACCAAAAACATCACCACTATCACTGACGTAAAGATTGCCTTGGGGGTCGGCTTCTAAATCATTTAAGAACTGTGGTGGGCTGGCAAAAGCAGAGGCTTCTACAAAGGTTGATACTTGTGCAGGTGATTGATTCAGCGCTACTTTTAATATTTTAGTTTTGTCTGCAATATATAATTGGTTGCCGATAATAGCGAGCCCTTTTGGGTCATCCAACCCTTTGACTAAGGTACTTACTTTGCCGTTGCGAATAACGCTAATTTGACCGTCACCATCTTTGCCAAATTCATTGATTTCTGACACATAAATAGCGCCATCAACTGCCTGCACTACTGATTCTGGTGTCAATAGTCCAGACACTTGATTTGGTTGTTGTGGCTGTGTAGACAGGCAGGCTGTAGTGAGTAATGCTAAAACAATCACTAGTTTTTTCATGATGTATTCCGTTTAAATAAATGAAACAGTTTAATAGTAAAAAGTTTCTGATGGTAGTTTATCTAAGCGTTTACATAATTCACCCGCCTTGATCGGTGTGTTTTTATCTAAAGTAGCTAAGAAAACTTGATCAGCCAGCAGCGCTTCAATGGTTTTATTGATAGTAGCGCTATAACTTTTTTCTATGTAAAACTCTGGCGTGCTACTCAGCATACCTAACTGTTGAGTTTCTTTTCTAACCTTTGTAATAGGCTCGCCATCACTTGTGTATGCATGCGCGATAAACTCAGTATGAAAAACCCGTAGTTGCGCATTATAAAAAATATTGGGCTCTAGCAATAACACCATGCTCGCTTCACTATCATCAGTACATTCACTGACTTGAGTGAAATGCGTTTGTAGCTCTGACATGGCAGCTTTTTCTGCTAACGGACCTTTCATATGCCAAACATCTAAATATGGATGTAATAAACGCGTAGGGTGAAAGTAGTGTCTTTTGGCAATATGAATAGCGATGTTGCCTGATTGTGGGTTTGGTGCAGCATAAGTTAAGGGCATGCCGCTGATGGCAAGTAAAGTAAAAGTGAGTATCAATTTTGTCATTTTGTTTCCGTTTCAATATTTGTTCAATGTTGCTGATAAGTAATACGATAAATAACGTTCGCTCTGTCGTCAGAGACATAAAGTGCGCCGTCTGGGCCAACGATTGCATCGACTGGACGCCCCCATGCTTGATTGTTATTCAGCCAACCTGTTGCAAAATCTACTGCTTTAATGGGTTTTCCTTGGTTAAATTGGAGACGAACCAGCTTGTAACCACTTAATTGCTCACGATTCCAAGACCCATGTAATGCGACAATCGCATCGTTTTTAAATTCACTTGGAAAGTGACTATTATTTAAAAAAGTGATGCCAATAGGTGTTGAGTGCGAGGTCAGCATAATGGCTGGTGGCGTTGCTTGTTGGCAGAAATTCTCAGGTCCCGGAAAGTTGGGGTCAGTAGTCATACTGCCATTTGTGTTGCCCCAGCAATGTGGCCAGCCATAATTTTCACCAGGTTTGATTTGATTAATATGCTCTGGAGGCAACTCGTCATTCACTTGACCACCTTTACTATCTGAGCGCATATCTGCGCCATTGTTAGTCGCAAACATGGCTTTGGTTGTAGGGTGCCAAGCAAATCCTTGGGTGTTTCTTAACCCGCTTGCCCAAATTGGCGGCAGTTTATCGTGGCGACCAACAACCGCTAACGCGCCAGCAGGCTTTCCCTCACTGGTGTAACGAAGTAGCGTAGCGCGTGTTGGGTCAGTTTCGTTGCATACATTGCAACTTGAGCCTACATTAATATACAAATGATTATCTGGACCTAACTTAATCGTTTTGACCGTATGTCCACCAGTAGCTAGCCCAGTAATAAAAGGTAATGGCGTAGACCATTGATTATTTTCCATGCTGAGTTTGACTATGCCATCTTGATTGGCTACCAATAAATTATCACCAACAAAGGCTAATCCATTAGGCGCATTTAAATCAGATGAGACTATCGTTGAAGCTTCGGCAACGCCATCATGATTGGCGTCTGTTAGCATGAGCACTTGATTTGCCTTGGAGGAAGACACAAATAGATTGCCGTCTGGCGAGAATGCCATCATGCGTGGTGCTACATCTAATTTTGCAAAGATGTTAGCTTCAAAACCAGCTGGTAAATTAAGCTTGAGCGTTGCCGGCGGCTCGGCCGCACAGGTTAAAGAGGGCATGATACTGCACATGGCTAAAGCGAAGTAACTTTTGATTTTGTATAAGATTATTTCAAACATTATCGATTTCTTTATGTTAAGTGAGTACGTCAGACCAAATATTAGTTGCCCAAGCATTGGCATATTGGCCTTCTTGTTCAGAAGGCTTGACGGATACGCCGCCACCTTCTTCAGATACCATGATTTTTTTACCTGCATTGTATCGATAGACATTCGCCACATGGATGGCACGTTTATCATCGACAAAACTATAACAAGTATTGGCAAAGACGGGTTCTGGGTCAGGTAGCCTACCATGCATCAACTCGACAATGGCGCTGGCACATACACGAGCTTGCGATGTTGCCATATGGGCTGATTTTGGTAAGCCAGCGGCTACACTATCACCTATGACATGCACCTTCGGTATCCGCTTGGATTCGTAAGTCAAAAAATCAACCTCACACCACGGATAATCAGGCTCTAACAAATCAGCAATTTGTGCAGGTTTGCCTGCCCGTTGCGGCGGGATAATATTGAGTACATCTGCTTTGATTGTTTCAAAATCAGTCGTAACTGTTTTAGTCGCCACATCGACGTTGCTAATAATATTGTTTGGACGGTAGTCAATAATGTTTGGATAATCACTTTCCCAGACTTTGGCGAACAATCCTTTTTTGGATACGATATCGGGGTTGGCATCTAATATAATGACCTTGCTTTTAGGCTTATGTGCTTTGAAATAGCTAGCGACTTGGCATGCACGCTCATAAGGGCCCGGAGGGCAGCGAAACGGTAATTTGGGCACATTCAGCACAAAAACCCCGCCGTCTGGCATGGCTTCTAACTGCTTGCGTAAATTCACTGTTTGCCAGCCAGCTTTCCAAGCATGCGGCACTTGTTGCTGCGCTGCTGTATCTTGTAAGTTTGGTAAATCGTCATAAATAAAATCAAC
>JBFJJY010000230.1:0-3378 GCA_041612055.1 Methylophilaceae bacterium
GTTAGAATACGCACCGCGCTGAGGGACTAGCGTACAAACTCAAGCTCTTTTGAGCTAATCACCCGCCCGGGTGGTGAAATTGGTAGACACAAGGGACTTAAAATCCCTCGACTTTGCGGTCGTGCCGGTTCGATTCCGGCCCCGGGCACCAACTATTTTATTTCCAACTATTATCCTGATTGTAAAAAGATTGTGCTGCAATCTTCTATTTTTACATCTTTCTAGTCGCGCATCTCGTTTGTGCCAATCAACCTATCAATTTCAATTTATTTAGTCTGTTTAGTTCATGGCTTTCGTTAAAGTCTAACCATCGGATGCCGTTATATCATCAAACCTAGTATTTGGATTAGGGCTGCGATTGCTAGCAAACAGTGTTTGTTTAATAAGATGAGCTTTTAAAGATAGATGGTTTTTAATGCGTTATTTTAAGAATTGATTTTCTTTTTGGTCAGATACACTTGACCTTAAGATTAAAGCTTAAATAAGCAAGAGGAACTGATCATCAATACTAGACATCAATATTTTCTGCGCTTTTTGTTATGCATATTCATTTGCGTACCTGTTGCTGCACATGCTGCAACTAAGGAGCAAGCCGTCAAAGCGGGGTTTGTTTATAACGTGACTAAGTATGTGATCTGGCCTAATCATATGAGCAATGATGAAAAATTTAACTTATGCGTTTTAGGCGATGCTAAGTTAGGTGGCGGCTTAAAAAGCTTACAAGGTAAATTGGTTGCAAATAAACCTTTAGTGTTGCGTCGCTGGGTTAAAAGTGACAGTTTGGAAACATGCCATATGGTTTTTATTTCGCAAGACAGCACAAAAGAGGTGAGCTCACTTTTGCAAAGGATTAATGGGCTTCCAGTGCTGACGATTAGTGATAGCCCTCATTTTATTGATAATGGCGGTATGGTCGGCTTAATCAGAGATGGCACACGAGTAGGGCTAGAGGTGAATTTAAAGACAGTCAGGGCATCTGGTTTGAATATGAGTGCACAGTTACTTAAATTGGCGAAAACTGTAAAGGGGTTAGAATGAATAATAAATCATCAACATTAAGTAAATTTAAGCAATTTTGTATCGAAAACCTTTGGTTTGTGCTATTACTTACGCCTTTATTTTTAATTGCGGTGCTTATGTTTAAACATTTTCAGCCAAGTGAAAAGCAACCTGTTAATAGAGGGCTAGCAATGGTTGTTGGATCGGTTGAAATCTCAACGGTTGAGTTAGCTGCTATCGTTGCAAAACCTTTAACTGAGTTGCTTGCGATGGAAGTTTATTCCGTTGTTAATCAAAGTGCTGCAACACAGCCCATTAGAAAAAATGAATTTAGACAAGTAACTTATAATCGGCTATCAGAGATTAGACGTGCAGAAGATAATCCGATTAAAGTCATTTCTTATGTCAATGCTGAAAAAAGTATAACAAAAATAATAAGGGAAGCATCTTAGTGATAAGGCTGTTAGCTAACCAATCAATCAAAAAAAAATTAATGTTTGTTGTCGCAATGACTGCGGGCATTGTTGTATTGATTACTTTTTTATTTTCCACCATTAATGATGCCAATAGCGCACGTGAGGTCGCTAAAAAAGATTTAATTACATTGGCTGACGTCGTTGCTCGAAACAGCGCTTCAGCTATCATTTTTGATGATGCTATCACCGCTAAAGAAACATTAGACGCACTACAGGCAGACAACTCTATCTTGACCGCAGATATCCTAGATAAACGGGGAGAAAAATTTGCATCTTTTATCAATGTCCATCACGAAAAAAATAATTGGCTGCATGCATTAGCAATCTTCGAAGCCTTAATGATCGAACGACCTATAGTTGAAAATAGGCGGCAAATCGGTACGATACGTGTCACAGCCGATTATGACCATGTGTTTGCGGATGTTGTAGTCAGAATGGTGACCAATTTATTGGGAATTCTCTTTGCATTTGTTATTGGATACTGCTTTCTAAAACGTGTGGTAAAGCATGTATTAGAGCCTGTTGAGCGATTAACAAGCGCTATCGGCAAGATTATTGATCAACAGCAATATTCACTCCGTGTTAAAAAAATATCATCGGATGAGTTAGGAAACTTAACCGATGGTTTTAATTTAATGTTGACGCAAATTGAGTTGCGCGATGCAAAGTTGCGTCAAAGTGATGAGGCGCTATCACAAACATTGGAAGCCATTGCATTGCTTGATGTGGATTTGCAATACCAATATGTCAACCCTGCATTTGTTGCATTGTTTGGATATCAACTAGAAGAGCTTTCCGATAAGTCGGTTTCATTAATCCCAGTAGAGGGTGACAATAAGCTTACGAAAAATGAAATATTCTTGATTGCTAGAAGGAAAGGTAGTTATCGTGGCGAACTGACACTCAAAACAAAATCTGGCCAGCTTTTACCAATCTCTATGCATGTTAGTCCAATCAAGAGTGACCAAGGTAGTATCACTGGTTACGTGACGGTAGCTTCAGATATCTCAGAGAAAAAACAAGCTGAAGAGTGGATTTTACGTCAGGCAAACTATGATTCTGTGACTAGTTTGCCAAATCGACACATGTTCTATCAACGCCTAGAAGCTGAAGTTAATGCCAGCAGTCAGACGGGCAACCCATTTGCTTTGATGTTTTTAGATCTGGATGATTTTAAAGAGGTCAATGATAGCATTGGCCATGATATGGGTGATTTGTTGCTAAAAGAGGTTGGTGTACGATTGCTCAGTTGCTTGCGCGCAACAGATACAGTTGGTCGTGAAGGCACCATTGCACGTTTAGGCGGTGATGAATTTACCATTATTCTTAGTCACTTTAGCAGTAATGAAGATATCAAAATTGTTGTTCAGCGTATTTTGCATGCCTTGGCAAAGCCATTTCAACTGGGCGCTTACGTTGTCAATATCTCCGCCAGTATTGGCGTTACGATATATCCGCTAGATGCGACCGATGCTGAGTCTTTGATTAAAAATGCAGATCAAACGATGTATGATGCCAAAAATAAAGGACGAAATACGCATAGTTTCTTTACGCCATCTATACAAGAGGCCTCTGCAAAACGCCGTGAGATGACGCAGGATATTCGGATTGCCATAGAGCAAGAACAGTTTAGTTTGGTCTATCAGCCGATTGTTGATTTAAACACAAACAAAATCCATAAAGCCGAAGCATTATTACGTTGGAATCATCCAGTAAATGGCATCGTAAGCCCCGCAGACTTTATCCCAGTAGCAGAAAAAGCTGGCCTCATCGTCGATATCGGAAATTGGGTGTTTTTCCAAGCTGCAGATCATTTGGCAAAGTGGAGAACAACAATAGATAGGGACTTCCAAGTCAGTATTAATAAGTCGCCTGTGCAGTTTTATGACAAAGTAAATAAGCA
>JBFJJY010000231.1:0-3368 GCA_041612055.1 Methylophilaceae bacterium
AAAAAAAGCGTACCATTTGTTGCTGTTTTGGCCATTATGTTGGCTTTCGTTTTAGTGTCATACAGTCCACCCGAAGTATTGTTTACAGTTGTGTTTGTTTATGCGCTGTCTGGTTATTATTTATGGCTAAAGTCACTTAAAGCCAAAGGCACTAAAGAGTAGCTTTTTAACTTGTTGAAAAGAAATATAAAACTGCCTATAATAAAATCATGTTGAATGTTTTTATAACTCCAGTAATTAATTCCTTATCAGGCTTGTTGCATACAAGCCAAGCACTACTGCTGCGCGCCAGCGCACACTAAACTTACCTCCCTATATAGTCATATCTTGCTCGCGCATCTTACATGCGGCGAGTAAAACCATTTATAATTTAGTGCATTGAATTAGGAATACAACATGAAACAAGACCAAGTCATTATCTTTGATACCACCTTGCGTGATGGCGAACAGAGCCCAGGCGCAGCCATGACGAAAGAAGAAAAAATTCGTATTGCGCGCCAATTAGAAAAATTAGGCGTGAATGTGATTGAAGCAGGTTTTGCCGCGGCAAGTCCTGGCGATTTCGAGTCTATCCATACGATAGCAGGCTTAATTACCAAATCGACCGTTTGCTCACTTGCGCGTGCGAGTGAAAATGATGTGCGTCGTGCGGGTGAAGCAATTACACCTGCGATGCAACATGCAGAAAAAAATGGACGTATCCATACCTTTATTGCAACCAGCAAAATTCATATGGAAAACAAGCTTCGCATGACGGAAGACCAAGTGGTTGAACGTGCCGTGCAAGCCGTTAAGTGGGCATTGGAATATACCCATGATGTTGAGTTTTCTGCTGAAGATGCCGTCCGTTCAGAAATAGACTTCTTGGTTCGGGTATTTGATGCCGTAATTGAAGCCGGTGCAACGACGATTAACGTACCAGATACAGTCGGTTATAGCATTCCAGAACCTTGGGGTGAACGCATGGCAACTTTGATTAAGCGCGTTAAAAATTCAGATAAAGTGATTTGGAGTACGCATTGCCATAATGATTTAGGCATGGCTGTGGCAAACTCGTTATCTGCCGTAGCCAATGGTGCGCGGCAGGTTGAATGTACCATTAACGGGTTGGGTGAGCGTGCAGGGAATGCCAGCTTAGAAGAAGTGGTAATGGCAATTAAAACCCGCCGAGATTATTTTAATTTAGATACCCGCATTGATGCCACGCAAATCGTACCTGCCTCGAAATTGGTTTCTACTATTACAGGTTATCCCGTGCAGCCGAACAAGGCCATTGTCGGTGCCAATGCATTTGCGCATGAAAGCGGCATTCATCAAGATGGCGTGTTAAAACACCGTGAAACCTATGAAATCATGCGTGCTGAAGATGTGGGATGGAACACCAATAAATTAACCTTGGGTAAATTGTCTGGGCGTAATGCGTTTAGAACACGCTTAAAAGAGTTGGGTGTTGAGTTAAGCAGTGAAGATGCATTAAATGCTGCATTTGCACGCTTCAAAGCGTTAGCGGATAAGAAGTCTGAGATTTTTGACGAGGATTTACATGCTTTGGTTAGCGATGAGTTTGTCAGTGAAGCCAATGAACATTTTAAATTGGTTTATTTGCATGTTGCATCGCAAACGGGTGAAATACCACATGCTGAAATCACTTTATCAGCAGGAGGTGCAGAAAAACGTGATGAGGCCGATGGTGGTGGTCCCGTTGATGCAACCTTTAAAGCCATTGAAAAGATGGTGAATAGTGGTGCGGAGTTGCAACTCTATTCGGTGAATAACATCACTAGCGGTACAGATGCGCAAGGAGAAGTGACCGTGCGGTTATCGAAAGGCGGGCGGATCGTCAATGGGCAAGGCGCTGACACTGATATTGTGATTGCGTCGGCTAAGGCTTATTTGAATGGCTTGAATAAGTTGTATACAAAGTCCGAAAAACTAAACCCGCAAGTTTGATTTTTCCGTAAAATCGAGCAAATTCGGCGTTGCAGTCGTTTGCCGTAGTCAAGTACTGTTTATGCTTGTGCGCCTTACTTTACTCGATTTAACAAAAAAATAGTTTGATATGTGTCCATAGCTCTAATAACGCAATTATTAGTGTTGTGATTTTAGTGCAAGCTTTTGTAAACGAGAGAATGTTTACTGTAATCCCACCAGTTTGATGTTTTTTTGCTTTGGGTAGTTTACGTTTTTTGTTTTGAGGCATTTGTCGGCCTTAAAAATTTAAACCGACGCTTAATATATAGCTCAATATAAATTTCCATGCGGTCAGACTATTAATTGATAGGCTTTAAAATGCTGAATAAAAGTAAAACAGTACTCATCGTCATCGCGCTGTTTTGCACTTATTTTATTTGGGGCTCAACTTATTTAGCGATACGCTTTGGCCTCGAGAGTTTTCCACCTTTTCTGTTGGCTGGTGTGCGCGTTTTAGTCGCGGGCACGATCTTATATACCGTATTGCGTTTTTTAGGCAGTGAACATCCGACTTGGGCTGAATGGAAAGGTGCGGCAATGGTTGGTTTGTTATTACCTGCTTTAGGCAATGGCACGGTGTGTTATGTGCAGCAAACAGTGAGCTCTAGTGTGGCGGCGTTAGCCATTGCGACGGCACCAATTTGGATGGCGATTTTTGCGGGTGTCTGGGGCCATCATATTACTCGGCAAGAGTGGCTGGGTATTTTCCTTGGTGTGTTAGGCATTGGCTTGCTGAATATTGGTGGCAGTTTGCATGGTGATTATGTCAGTGCTTTATTATTGATTTTTGCGGCAGCGAGTTGGTCGCTTGGCTCTATCTGGGGCAAGCATCTTGCGATGCCAGCAGGGTTGATGGGTGTGGCTTGTCAAATGATAGTAGGTGGCGTATTTCTCATGATAGCGAGCACTTACTTTAATGAAACTTGGCCAACTGAAATATCGGCTAAGTCTTGGGGTGCGATGTTGTTTTTAGTCGTACTTTCTTCCATCGTTGCTTATAGTGCTTTTCAATTTTTACTGAAAACAGTGCGTCCTTTGGTTGCAAGCAGCAATACATTTGTCAATCCGGTTGTCGCATTTACAGTTGGAATTTGGTTTGCCAATGAACAGGTGACGCAGAATGAATATATTGCATTGGCGGTGATACTATTAGGTGTTACTTTGATTTTAACGTCTAAGAATATAGACGAGATTTAGATGATTTAATACAGCATATAAAGAAAGAATATGACACAACATTTAGCTTTGTTTGATTTAGATAACACCTTGCTAGCAGGGGATAGTGATTACAACTGGAGTTTGTTTTTAATTGGTGAAGGCTTGTTGGATGAGAAAACCCACCATGATAGGAATGAGCAGTTTTATCAAGATTATAAAAATGGTTGTTTAGATATTTA
>JBFJJY010000232.1:0-3366 GCA_041612055.1 Methylophilaceae bacterium
AGAAGGTAATGATATTGATGCATTATTGCAGCAAGCTGGTTCAGCAAGTAAAAGCGATGTTAAAGAGATGTCACAGCAAAGCAAAGCTGAGCCAAGCAAAGCTGAGCTAAGCAAAACTGAACCAATGATAGAAACGATAGAAAACCCATCTATTGATACGGCAGAAAATGCTCCAGAGCCACCTCAAGCAGCCAAGGCGGATGAAACTGCTCAAGCTGAGGCGATGAAGCTTCAGGCAGCTAGAGCAGAAGAAGCTGCTAAAGCTGAAGCGATGAAACTTGAAGCAGCAAAAGCGGAAGAGGCTGCTAAAGCTGAGGCAATGAAACTTGAAGCCGCTAGGGCGGAAGAAGCAGCCAAGGCAGAGGCAATGAAACTTGAGGCGGCTAGAGCAGAAGAAGCTGCTAAAGCTGAGGCGATGAAGCTTGAAGCCGCTAGAGCAGAAGAAGCTGCTAAAGCTGAAGCGATGAAACTTGAAGCAGCAAAAGCGGAAGAGGCTGCTAAAGCTGAAGCAATGAGGCTTGAAGCCGCTAGAGCAGAAGAAGCCGCCAAAGCTGAAGCAATGAAACTCGAGGCAGCCAAAGCGGAAGAGGCGGCTAAAGCTGAGGCGATGAAACTTGAGGCGGCTAGAGCTGAAGAAGCGGCCAAGGCCGACGAGGTGGTACGGCCAGTCGTTGAGAAGGCGTCTAAAAAAGTGGAGACTAAGAAAGCGATGATACCAGCTCCGCCAGAAGTCAGTTCGTCATCTAGTGGCGTTATTCGACCTAGCAAGACTAAAATTGCTGCGCCACCAACAGTTGGCAAATCTGTCAAATCTTCTTCAACTAGAGAGTCGTCAGTAGGTGATGAAGAAGAGCCTGGGATGTTTGAGCGCACCTTAGAAATGATAGGCTTTTAATCGTTTATGAATACCAAGGTTGTGATTACAGGCGTTTCTGGACGCATGGGTGTTGCGTTGCTAGAAGGAATTTTTGCTGATGATACGTTAACGCTGCATGCGGCAATTGATCGTTCTGGCAGTGCTTTGATTGGTCAAGACGCAGGCGCGCAGTTTGGTGTGCAGACTGGTGTGAAAGTCACTAGTGATTTGGCTGCTGCGTTAGATGGTGCAGATGTCCTAATTGATTTCACTCGGCCTGAAGCAGCAATGCAATATTTGGCGGCCTGTCAGCAAGCGAGTGTAAAAATGGTGATTGGCACAACTGGTTTTAGTGACCAAGAAAAAGCTGCAATCAGTGCCGCTGCCAATAAAAATGCAGTTGTTTTTGCCCCCAATATGAGTGTGGGCGTTACTTTGCTGATTAACCTCGTTGAACAGGCGGCAAAAGTGCTGAGTGAAGGTTATGATATTGAAGTAGTGGAAATGCATCATCGACATAAAGTAGATGCCCCTTCTGGTACGGCGTTGCGCTTAGGTGAAGCGGCTGCGCAAGGGTTGGGTCAAGATTTGAAAGATTGTGCAATCTATGCACGCGAGGGTGTCACAGGTGAGCGTGAAGCTGGCAAGATTGGTTTTGCTACGCTGCGTGGGGGCGATGTCGTTGGTGATCATACTGTTATTTATGCAGGCACTGGTGAACGGGTTGAAATTGCCCATAAAGCAAGTAGCCGTGCCACATTTGCATTGGGTGCGCTAAGGGCGGCTAAGTTTTTGGCTGATCAGCAAACTGGTCTGTTTGATATGCGAGATGTCCTTGGTTTGCAATAAGCGGTAACAGGTAGTTGATTTGTTAACTACGACAAAACAACCTTTATATTTTCTGTTGGCGCTATTCGCGCTGTTTGTTTTATTCTTCGTTTGGTCTGCTATTAATCCGTATGATCGATTGACGTGGTTGTTAGAAGTGTTGCCAACACTGATTGCTTTACCCATTCTTGCGCTGACCTATAAAAAATTTCCGCTGACGCAATTACTTTATGTTCTTATATTGATTCACGCGATTGTTCTGCTGATTGGAGGACATTACAGTTATGCAGAAGTGCCTTTGTTTAACTGGTTGCGAGATACATTTGATCTAAGCCGTAATTATTATGACAGGCTAGGGCATTTTGCTCAGGGGTTTATCCCAGCAATGATTGCACGGGAGCTATTATTGCGTAAACAGGTTGTTAGAGAAGGCGGCTGGTTATTTTTTCTCGTTTGTTGTATTTGCTTAAGTATCAGTGCCTGCTATGAGTTTCTTGAATGGTGGGTTGCAGTGGCTACTGGCGAAGCAGCAGAAGCTTTTCTTGGCACACAGGGCGATGTATGGGATACACAGTGGGATATGTTGACGGCTTTGATAGGCGCAGCTTGTGCGCAAACGCTTCTTAAAAACTGGCACAATCAACAGCTCGCTAAGCTTGAAACAAAAGTCTAATTCCGCTATAATTCGGCAATTCTTGAAACGGGAAGAGTACACCACTTTTCCCGTTTTGCATGTCTAGCGCCAGCATTGCATTCAATGCTGCAACGTGCGCGAAAAAACGAAACTGAATATTTAAGGAGTCACAATTGTCGCAAACACGCCCTGTAAAAAAGACACAAGCAATATTGGTGTTGGCAGATGGAACAGTGTTTCGAGGCACTTCAATTGGCGCTTCAGGCCATACCGTTGGCGAAGTGGTCTTTAACACCTCAATGACAGGGTATCAAGAAATCCTCACAGACCCTTCCTACACTGAGCAAATTGTAACGCTCACTTACCCACATATTGGCAATACTGGCGTTAATGCCGAAGATGTTGAATCAGGCAAAATCTGTGCGTCTGGATTAGTGATTCGAGACTTACCTTTATTAGCGAGCAATTTTCGTAGTGAACAAACGCTTTCTGCGTATTTAACTGAGAATCATATTGTGGCTATTGCCGATATTGATACGCGAAAACTAACACGCGTATTAAGAGAAAAAGGAGCGCAAGCGGGCTGTATTTTGGTTGGTGATGATGTCAATCAAGCCTTATCATTAGCAAAAGCCTTCCCGGGATTAACTGGCATGGACTTAGCGAAAGTCGTCACCTGCCAATCAGCTTATGAATTCACCGATGGCGAGTGGCAATTGGGCGAAGGGTTTGTTGCACCAGAAACCAAGCCTTATCACGTTGTGGCATTTGATTATGGTGTCAAGCGCAACATTCTTCGTATGTTGGTTTCACGTGGCTGTAAAGTGACTGTGTTGCCAGCGCAAGCGACGGCAGAAGACGCATTAAGTTACAAACCTGATGGCATATTTTTATCTAATGGGCCAGGCGATCCTGAGCCTTGTGATTATGCGATTAAAGCAATTCAAACATTATTAAATGCAGAATTGCCCATTTTTGGAATTTGTTTAGGTCATCAGTTATTGGCTTTGGCCAGTGGCGCAAAAACCATCAAAATGAAATTTGGTCA
>JBFJJY010000233.1:0-3353 GCA_041612055.1 Methylophilaceae bacterium
TCGAAATGATGATTCATTATATAGGCTTGTTTATCTCCACAAAAGGCTATTATTCCAGCGTGACATGCCTACGCTAATTTGGCATAATGATTTAGTCTACAAATAACGATTGAACAAGTTGTAACAAAGTGTAACAATCTACATCATAATATTCATGAATATCAAAAATTTAAAGGTCCTGTATGTCTAGCTACGTCATTCCATTTGAAAACCTACGTAACACTGATGTGCCATCAGTTGGCGGAAAAAATGCATCGTTAGGTGAAATGATTTCTCAACTCAATGCGAAAGGCGTGCGTGTTCCGACTGGTTTTGCGACAACGGCAGATGCTTATCGCGAGTTTTTAGCTCAAAACGGATTAGACGTCAAAATTAATGCAGAACTAGATGCCCTCAATGCAGACGACACGCAAGCACTGGCCATCTGTGGTGAAAAAATTCGCAACTGGATTATGGAGGCTGAGTTTCCAGCCGCACTCAACGAAGCCATTGCGGCAGAATACAAACGCTTAATCGAACGCTCAGGTGAAGGCACTACTTTTGCAGTTCGTTCATCAGCAACAGCAGAAGACTTACCTGATGCTTCATTTGCAGGTCAACAAGAAAGCTTTTTAAACATTCATGGCTTAGATCATATCAATCATGCGATTAAAGAAGTGTTTGCTTCTTTATACAATGATCGTGCGATTTCATACCGCGTGCACAAAGGCTTTGTCCATGCCGATGTTGCTTTATCAGCAGGTATCCAGCAAATGGTGCGTTCTGACATCGGCTGTGCAGGTGTGATGTTCTCGATTGATACAGAGTCTGGTTTTAAAGATGTCGTCTTTATCACCTCTTCTTACGGCCTAGGTGAGACCGTTGTGCAAGGCGCAGTGAATCCAGACGAATTTTATGTGCATAAACCTTTGTTAGCACAAGGCAAACCAGCGATTGTGCGCCGTACTATCGGTTCAAAACTCATTAAAATGGTGTTCTCAGATGCAACCCAAGCGGGTAAATCAACGAACACTGTTGAAGTCGATAAAGCAGAAGCTGAACGTTTCTCATTAACCGATGAAGACATCTTAGAATTAGCCACTTATGCCATGACAATTGAAAATCATTATGGCTGCCCGATGGATATTGAATGGGGTAAAAATGGCTTAGACAATAAGCTCTATATCTTACAAGCACGTCCTGAAACCGTTAAATCACAAGAAGCTAACAGCAATGTAACGGAAACATACAGCTTGAAAAAACATGAAAACAAACCATTGGTTGTTGGTCGTGCAGTGACCCAAAAAGTGGGCGTTGGCCCAGTCCGCGTGGTATTAGATCCTGCCGAAATGCACGAAGTACAACCTGGTGACGTGTTAGTTGCCGATATGACAGACCCGAACTGGGAACCAGTGATGAAACGCGCAAGTGCACTTGTTACCAACCGTGGTGGTCGTACTTGTCATGCCGCGATTATTGCGCGAGAACTTGGCATTCCTGCCATTGTGGGTTCAGTCAATGCAACCGACTTACTGCGTGAAGGTGAAGTTGTTACTGTTTCTTGCGCCGAAGGTGAAACAGGCTTTGTTTATCATGGCGCTTTAGATTACGCCGTTACTACGCAAGAAAATCAGCCCTTATCAAAACCACCATGCAAAATCATGATGAACGTTGGCAATCCAGATATGGCGTTTAGCTTTGCACAAATTCCGAATGATGGCGTTGGTTTAGCGCGTTTAGAATTTGTTATCAATAACATGATTGGTATCCATCCTAAAGCGATTCTGAACATTGATGCTATGCCAGCTGCGATGCAGGCAACCATCAGAAGTCGCGCACGCGGTTATGCGAGCCCTAAACAATTTTATATTGATAAAGTCGCTGAAGGGGTAGCAACCATTGCTGCCGCTTTTTATCCAAAACCAGTGATTGTGCGCACCTCTGACTTTAAGTCTAATGAATACAAAAAGCTCATTGGCGGTGACATTTACGAGCCAGATGAAGAAAACCCAATGATTGGTTTCCGTGGTGCTGCGCGTTATATTGCTGAAGACTTTAGAGAATGCTTTGATATGGAATGCCAAGCCATGAAACATGTACGTGACGTCATGGGCTTAACCAATATTGAGTTGATGATTCCTTTTGTTCGCACCATTGCCGAGGCAAAAGCGGTAACAGAAATCATGGCAAAAAATGGCTTAAAACGCGGTGAAAATGGTTTGCGCCTAATCATGATGTGCGAAATCCCGTCTAATGCGCTTATTGCTAAACAGTTCTTAGAGTACTTTGATGGATTCTCAATCGGCTCAAATGACTTAACCCAGTTGAGTTTAGGCATGGATAGGGACTCTGGTATCTTGGCAGATGGTTTTGACGAACGAGATGACGCAGTTAAAGAGTTGCTAAAAATGGCGATTAAAGCATGTAATGCTGAAGGTAAGTATGTTGGCATTTGCGGTCAAGGCCCTTCTGACCACCCCGACTTTGCCGAATGGCTCATTGCAGAAGGCATACAATCCGTATCGCTGAATCCAGATACGGTCGTTGCCACATGGCAGCGTCTAACTAAGTAGTCGAATATGAATGAACGTTCAGTATTCATCGTCTCTGATAGCACCGGCACAACAGCTGGTGCACTCAGTAAACTATTAGAGCATTTTCCCAATACTGAATTTAGTATTTCACGCCTACCCTTTACCGACAACCTTGAAAAGATTGAAGCCGCACAGGCCAATATTCAGGCAGCAGCAGAAGCGAATAATGCATTGCCGATTGTGATTATGTCATTAGGTGATGTTACATTGCGCCAAAAGCTAAAGGAAACAAAAGCATACTATATTGATTTGTTTACTACTTTTATTGATCCATTAGGTGAAGAGCTGGGAGAAATACCACTGACTGGCTCAGGTATTGCACACGGTGTAATGGGCCATAGTTATGATGAGCGCATAGAAGCCATTAACTTTTCGCTCAATCATGATGATGGCCAAACCGATGTCAATCTTGATCAAGCACAGGTGATTTTAGTCGGCGTTTCCCGTTGCGGCAAAACGCCTACTAGTTTATACCTAGCCATGCAATTCGGTATCAAAGCAGCCAATTATCCATTGATTCCAGAAGATTTTGAACGCGGCACACTCCCCGCTTCCTTATTGAGAAATATGGATAAAGTGTTTGGCTTATCAATTAAGCCAGAGCGTTTGCACTCTGTTAGAAGTCAACGCCGCCCAGATAGTTTTTATGCTTCGTTAGACAATTGCCGCTATGAAATCACCACGGCGGAAGAAATGATGCGCAAACATGGCATTAGCTGGGCTGACTCTACTACACGCTCTGTTGAAGAGTTATCAGCCATCATTTTACAAAAAATCAAA
>JBFJJY010000234.1:0-3315 GCA_041612055.1 Methylophilaceae bacterium
CATCGCCAAGCGCCAATGCCGCTGTGGTACTGGCAGTGGGGGATAGTCCTAATGGACAGGCTTCTTGCGAGACTTCTGCGCTTAGGTGAACATCTGCTTGCTTGGCTAGCGTTGATGTCGATTTTCCTGTAATCCCAATGACTTTTGCCCCAAGACGTTTAATCGTCGGCAATATATTGAGTATTTCATCACTTTCACCTGAGTTCGATAAGGCAATGACCACATCGCCACTGGTAATCATGCCCAAATCACCATGGCTGGCTTCAGCAGGGTGCATAAAGAAAGCGGGCGTACCTGTACTGGCGAGTGTGGCGGCAATTTTTCCACCAATATGGCCAGATTTTCCCATGCCACTGACAACAACCCGCCCTTTACAATGTAAAATAAGAGCGACAGCCGCTTCAAAGTTTGCATCTAAATTGGAAGCCAGTGCTTCAATTTCTTTTGCTTCAATCAGCAGCACTTTGCGTGCAAGCGCAAGCGATTCGCGTCTAGGCGCATGTGACTGTTCAGTTTGCAGTAGTGTAGGGCTCATATACAATTAGTATAAAAGGGAATGGCTGCTTAATCAAAGTAAAAACACAGGTTTTTACATAAATAGAGACAAGTAGGCACAATTTTTGCGTAATTGTTTATGGTTTAATTGATAATAAAAATTTGGAAAGATAATCATTGTTTAATTCGCTCGCCAGTATTCTATTAGTGTTAACCAGCTCGGTTTTGTTCGTGGCCTTCTTTCGTGCCTTGCGTTTACCGCCGATGTTGGCTTACTTTGTGGTGGGTGTTTTATTTGGACCTTATGCTTTTGCTTTGCTACCTGATACAGAATCAGGTCGTCATTTAGCAGAGTTTGGCATCGTGTTTTTAATGTTTAGCATAGGCTTAGAGTTTAGTTTGCCTAAACTATATGCCATGCGCAAAACACTATTTGGTTTAGGTGGCGCGCAGGTTGTCATCACGATGGCAGGCGTTATGTTTGCTTGCTGGTTGGCAGGTTTAAGTCTCACAGTCAGCTTTATTGTGGCATCAGCGCTAACCATGTCTTCTACGGCCATTGTGTCGAAAATATTAATGGAGCGGGTTGATTTAAATTCGCGTCATGGCCGACTCAGTATTGGTATCTTACTATTCCAAGATTTAGCGGTTATTCCAATTTTGGTACTCATTCCCGCACTCAGCTCGCAATCTGCTGATTTAGTTAACTTGCTTGGTTGGGCATTTATAAAAACAGTCATTTTGTTATTTATTTTGTTTAAATTTGGCAAGACAGTCATTGGCTATTGGTTTAGCTTAGTTGCTGGTCAACGCTCACGTGAGCTATTTGTCATGAATGTGCTCATGGTTACGCTCTTATTGGCGTTTGCAACCAATCTAGCTGGTTTGTCGTATGCGTTGGGCGCTTTTATCGCAGGCATGTTGATTTCAGAAACGCGCTATCGCTACCAAGTTGAATCGGATATCGCGTCATTCCGCGATATTTTGATGGGCTTGTTTTTTATCAGCGTGGGCATGCTGCTTGATTTTAATTATCTATTTCAAAACATCGTCTTAGTTTCAGCTTTATTAATCGCTTTTGTACTGTTTAAAGCGGTTGTCATCACGGTATTGGTTCGCTTTTTTGGCTTCGAGTGGGGCGTTGGTATGCGCACGGGCGTGATTTTAGCGCAAGCAGGTGAGTTCGGTTTTGTGATTCTGACCTTAGGTCTTGGTCGCGGTTTAATTGGCGGTGCTGAATTACAATTAGTGCTATCTGCCTGTTTGTTATCCATGATTACAGCGCCATTTATCATTCAATATAATGGACGAATTGCACGACGATTAGCAAAAAGTTACCTCATGAACAGCAACCAAAAAGACGAACAGTTGCAAGATGTTGGTAAGACACTCGATGGGCATGTGATTTTATGCGGTTATGGTAGAAGCGGACAATATCTTGGACGATTTTTAAAAGAAGAAAACATTCCATTTATTGCATTGGATATTGACCCAACTCGCGTCCATGAAGCGACAGTGGCTGGCGAGCATGTGATGTATGGAGACGCGGGAAGAGGCGCAGTATTAGAAGCAGCAGGCGCTGCGCACGCCAAAGCGCTGATTGTCAGCTATGCTGATATGCGCTCTTCGATGAAGGTGTTGCATGTGACACAAGAAAATTATCCAGCATTACCCGTTATTGTGCGTACCTCAGATGAAACGTATATGGAAGCGTTTAGAGAAGCGGGCGCAACGGAAGTGGTGCCAGAAGTGTTGGAAGGTAGCTTAATGTTGGCATCTCATGCATTGGTTATATTAGGAGTGCCATTGAATCGCGTGGTTAAACGCATTCGACTGTTTCGCGAAGAACGTTATCAAATGTTCAAAGGTTATTTTAGAGGGATATCAGATGAAATGACTGAATTTGGTAACAGCAAACAGCTAACGTTGCATCCTGTTGAAATTGGTGCAAATGCTTATGCCCATCGGAAGTTTCTACGCCATCTTGATTTAACTGAATTTGGTGTTGAAATACAGCATTTACGTCGCCCTGATATGCGAACAGATATCTTGCCACGACCAGATATTATCTTAATGGAAGGTGATGTCGTGGTCTTGCTGGGCACACAAGAAGGTTTAATTGCAGCCGAGATGTATTTAAATTCAGGTAAAACGCGCTAGATGAGCGCAAAAATGGTAGTTGTTGGCGGCGGCATCGTCGGCTGCATGACTGCGTTGGCGCTGGTCAAACGCGGTCATCAAGTCACACTCGTTGAACGTAATCAAATTGCGGCTCAAACTTCCGGAGAAGCATCTTGGGCAGGAGCAGGCTTATTGTTTCCGCTATTGCCTTGGTTTTACCAAGATGTTGTTAATCAACTGAGTTTAGATGGTGCTGCTTTATACCCCAGTATTTGCCAACAATTGCTAGCAGAAACTGGCATTGATCCTGAATATATTCAAAGTGGCATGTTAATTAAGCCACCTTTTGATGAAAAACTAGCCCTAGATTGGTGTGAAAAAAATAATATTGCAATAGAAAAGCAAGCGGTAGATTTGTATTTACCTCATGTCGGGCAAGTGCGAAATCCTAAGTTAATGCTAGCACTTAAACACAGTTTAATATTGCATGGTGTTCAATTAATTGAACGTACGCAACTTGCGTCAATTACTGAGACAACACAAATTAATACTTGGTCAACTGCCAGCGGTGAAGTGATTGCTGGAGACTGCTTTGTTGTTACCTCAGGTGCATGGAGTTTTGAGCTATTAAAAGCAACAGCATCAACACTTAACATTAAACCCATGCGCGGGCAAATGTTGCTCTATCAAGTACCATTA
>JBFJJY010000235.1:0-3314 GCA_041612055.1 Methylophilaceae bacterium
CAATGAAGCGTACTTTATCTCTTTCATTCGTTCTCATGCTTGCTTTGGTTAGTTTAGCAGCGTGCAATCCCACAGAAAACGTGCCTGAAGCGGTCGATATGAACAGTAACGGAAGCAATTGGCCAAGTTATGGTAATGACTACAATAGTCAGCGCTTTTCTAAAGCCGATCAAATCAATGTTGATAACGTTAAAAACTTAACGCTAGCTTGGCAACATAACAGTGGTGTTGTTGCCAGCTATCAAACCACGCCAATTGTGCAAGATGGCATTATGTATTTTTCATTACCATTTAACCATGTAGTGGCAGTGAATGCGGTGACTGGTGAAGAGTTGTGGCGTTATGAGCACCAACGTCGCGAAGACTGGAAAATGTGTTGTGGCCCACAAAATAGAGGTGTTGCGGTTAGTAACGGCAAAGTCTATATGGGCACGGTCGATGCACGATTGATTGCGTTAGATGCCAAAAATGGTGAAAAACTGTGGGACATTGATGTGGTAGAAGCGGCAATTAGTCGCGAGGGACAAGAAACACTCAGTGAAGATGATCCAAATAAAGCGCGTAAAGTGACAGGAGGTACGGGTATTGGGATTGGTATGGCGCCAGTGGTTTATCAAGACAAAGTGATTATTGGGATTACTGGTGTGGGTTACGGTTTACATATTGATAATCCGATTGCCGATGCACCTCTAGGCGCGGTGATTGGCGTTGCGGGTCGTTTTGGCCGACCAGGTTTTTTAGCGGCATTTGATGTTAACGATGGCTCGCGCGTTTGGCAGTTTGATACTATTCCTGCAGAAGGGTGGGAAGGTGACTTTACTCAGACGACAGCAGATGGAGTTCACTTAGACCGCGATATTGCAGCAGAAAAAGCGGCTTTACCTAATTACCCTGATTCAGCTAGTTTAGGTGGTGGCTCAGCTTGGAGCACGCCAGCGATTGATACGAAAAACGATATACTTTACTTTGGTACAGGTAATCCATCGCCTCAAATGAACGATGTATCCCGTCCTGGAGATAATTTATATACCGTATCATTGGTGGCTTTAGATACCAATACTGGTAAGTTAAAGTGGTTTTACCAACAAGTGCCACATGACTTATGGGGTTACGATTTAGCTAGCCCACCAGTGTTGTTCGACTACAAAACAGAAGATGGCAAAGTGATTCCTGCTGTTGGACAAGCCAGTAAAACAGGTTGGTTTTATATTCATGACCGCATCACAGGCGAGTTACTCAAAAAATCAGATGCGTTTGTGCCACAAAAGAATATGTTTGCCAAAGCCACTTTTGAGGGAGAGGTCTTATATCCAGGTATTTTAGGCGGATCTAATTGGTCGCCAGTCAGCCTTGATGAAAATAAACAGCTGGCGTTTGTATCGGGCATTCATGCGCCAATCAAATACACTTTACATGAAACCGCAGCGACTGAAACAACGCCAGCGTTACGCTATGCGTCTAGCGAACCGACTAATGACCCAAGTTGGGGTCTGTTATCAGCCATTGATTTAAAAACAGGTAAGATTGCATGGCAGAATAAAACAGATCAGCCCCTGCTTGGCGGCACTTTAGCCACTGCAGGCGGTTTGGTGTTTATGGGTGAGGGTAATGGTAATTTCAACGCCTATAATAGCCAAACCGGTGAGTTGCTATGGCAAACCAAATCAGATTTTGGGGTGAATGCGCCGCCAATTTCTTATATGGTGGATGGTGTGCAATATATAGCGGTAGCCAGCGGCGGTAACTGGATTATGGGCTTTAAACAGGGCGACGCCATGCTGGTCTATAAGCTCAGTGAGCAATAATTTAATTGCTCACCATTTAATGGATTAATATTTAAAATAACTTTAAAACCGTGTGCGTATGTTTTCTCACACGGTTTAGCAATTCTACATTATCAATCAGCGATTCACCATAAGCTGGCATTAACTGTTTTAATTTTTTTTGCCAATCGGCTTGCGCCACTTGTTGCGGAAAGCAGCGCTCAATGACATCTAGCATCGCTTGTGCGCTCACAGATGCGCCTGGAGAAGCACCCAGTAACGCGGCTAAAGAGCCATTTTTTGCACTCACAATTTCCGTACCAAATTCTAATTTACCCCAGTTTTCTTCACAGTTTTTAATCACTTGCACGCGCTGCCCAGCTTGCTCCAAATGCCAATCAGCACTATTAGCTTTTGGTAAAAATGTACGCAAAGTATTCATGCGCTGTTCATGGGTTTGCGTTGCTTCTTTAATCAAATATTTGGTTAAATCCACATTGTTTTTACCCACGCCTAACATCGCTTTTAAATTGCTTTTATTAATTGATTTTGCTAAATCTAGTTTGGAACCTGCCTTTAAAAACTTAGTAGTAAATCCTGCAAAAGGGCCAAACAAAAGTTGCGGTTTTCCATCAATAATACGGGTGTCCAAATGGGGTACGGACATTGGTGGCGCGCCCACAGCCGCTTTTCCATACACTTTCGCATAGTGTTGCTTGATAACATCAGGATTGTTACAAATCAACCATTGCCCACTAACAGGAAATCCGCCATATCCCATGCTTTCGTCAATATTGGCTTTTTGTAGCAATGGTAATGTGCCTCCACCAGCGCCAATAAACACAAACTGTGCATTAACGGTTTGGTGGTGCTTGCTTTCAGTATGGTAGAGTCTAACATGCCAACTATTATCTTCCAGTGGAATCTTTACTCTTTTGATGGTTTTAACGCTTGTATCAGCTAACAATGTAAAGTTGCTTTGCTGTTTTAAATAAGACACTAAGTGGCGGGTAATGACACCAAAATCGACATCCGCACCATGATCAACATAGGTTGCAGCAACAGGTGCCTTGGCATCCCTATCTTGCATGATGAGCGGCATCCAAGCTTTTATTTGCGCAAAATCATCACTAAATTGCATCTCTTTAAATAGATGATGTTGTTGTAACTTGGCATGACGCTGCTTTAAAAAATCAATATTGTCAGCACCACTTTTTTCATCATTCCAGACAAAACTTAAATGTGGCGTTTTGCGAATAAAATGCTCGGGCGAGGGCAGAGCGCCTATTTTCACTAAGCTGGTCCATAACTGCAAGGAAGTTTCAAAGTTGGCATTAATCTTCAGTGCACGATCAATCGCTACGCTACCATCAGCTGCTTGTGGCGTGTAATTCAGTTCACAATATCCAGCATGACCGGTGCCCGCATTATTCATGGCATCAGAGCTCTCCAATGCGACAGCAGACAGCTTTTCTACCATGGTAATGCGTAAGCTGGGATTGAGTTGGTGTAGTAATACGCCTAAGGTTGCACTCATGATGCCGCCACCAA
>JBFJJY010000236.1:0-3312 GCA_041612055.1 Methylophilaceae bacterium
AGCGTGCCTAATATAGGCAGGTCGTTGCGAGGCCGGTCTCCGGGCTTGTGAGCGTTGATCTTGCGCCTTCCCAAGCGATTAATGCTCAGTGGCTGATTGCAATTCATTAAAACTCACTTACCGTTGCGGGGGCAGCATAGGACTGATTAAATAAAATTTAACGCACCTATTTCCCAGTTTCACCTGATGGTTTGAAAAACATACAGGCACCTAACAACAGCGCGAATTATAAGCGATATGTCATAGAAAACAACCAAAACTTGAAAACAACAGAATGTTTAAATATGTTAAATTACTTTGAATAGCGCTTGTTAGCTATTGACTGATATGAATTTTTTCAATTATAGTTTGGCTATGGATGCGGATTTAAAAGAGTTAGAACTGAAGCTGACTAAGTTAATTGGTTTGTGTGCGTCTTTGCGCGAAGAAAATAGCCAATTGCGCGAGAAGTCCGACGCATTAAAAGATAAAATGGCGCAAGCGAGTCTTAAGCTTGAAGGATTGCTAGAGAAATTACCGCAAGGCGAAGAGGCTGCATGAGCACATCAAAATCAGTAGACGTACAAATTATGGGTCGTGAGTTTACCGTCTCTTGTACAGACGAAGAGCGTCAAGGTTTGATGGATGCTGTTACGTATCTAGATAAAAAGATGCGTGATATTCGTGATTCTGGGAAAATTGTTGGCGTGGAGCGTATTGCTATCATGGCGGCGTTAAACCTGTCTCACGAGGTGTTAAACACCAGGAGTGGCAACATTGACATTGGCGATTATAAGCGTAGGATTAGTGCAATGCAGAATCAAATTGATGATGCGATTGCAGAACAAAACAAGCTACTTTAATTGTCAAATTTCTTCAATCTGTCATCTTTCTGATTCATCATCTATTTGTTTTCTCTGGTGTTGCCTGAGTCTAATATTCCTTGAACTAGTCTTTGTTATAGGTTTCGGCTCATCAAGTTGCGGTGCGATCGCTCTAAGTTGGGTTCACTTTTAAGTGACCCTTGGCGAGCGAACCTAATGCGCTTTAGGCTGTTACCACCTGAACTTATTTGGTTCAGGATTAACGGCTCAGGTAACACCAGAGCAAATATCTTTTAATAAATTTCAGCGTAGTTCGTGATATTTTAAATCAGCTAAACTCACAATATCTAAGCATCGCTCATGGCAAGCTTCTAAGATAACAGGTGGAGCAAAGCCTGCTTCACTAGCTTCTAGCCATCTAGCAGCACAAACACACCAACGATCGCCAGCTTGTAATCCTTGAAAGTCAAATTCAGGTCGAGGTGTGCTTAAGTCGTTTCCTTGTGATTTGGAAAAAGCTAAAAACTCATCCGTGACTTGAACACAAATGGTATGACTGCCTGTGTCTTCAGGGCCGGTGTCACAACAGCCATTGCGGGTAAAGCCAGTGAGCGGCGCTAAACTACAAACTTGTAAAGCGGTGCCTAAAACGTTATGTGCCATGCATTTTACCTAATAATAAAAAACTTCATTTATCATACCAAAAGACAGCCATAATAAATGAACAGATTACATTGAAGAGGAGGAATAGATGAGTACGATTTATGGAAAGCAACACCGTGCCATGCAAGCAGAATTTGCAACTACAGCATTGGCCGACGCGGTGAGTTCTATTATTGTGGTGCCAGAGCTCGCACCTGAGCATGCAGGTTTTATTGCGAGTCGAGATCTGTTTTTCTTAACAACAATCGACCATCGTGGTTTTCCGACCTGTTCTTACAAGGGTGGGAACGCTGGCTTTGTTAAAGTAATTGATAACAAAACGTTAGCTTTTCCGAGTTATGATGGCAATGGTATGTTTTTGTCGATGGGTAATATCACACAAAATAATAAAATTGGTATGCTTTTCATTGATTTTGAAACCCCACATCGTGTGCGTGTGCATGGCACAGCGACGGTCAGCAAAGAACACGCTTTGCTCAGTGAGTATAAAGAGGCGGATTTAATTGTGCGGGTAGCAATTGAGGAGGTTTTTGTAAACTGCCCACGTTATATTCACCAATATACGCGCAAAGAAACTAGTCAGTATGTACCGCAAACAAACTGTAAAACACCACTCGCGCAGTGGAAACGCATTGAACCGCTGCAGCCTGTTCTGGATGCAGAGACACAAGCAGAAGCATTAAAAGCAGGTTTAATATCACCCGATGAATATGGTGAATTAGTTACCAATGGAAAAGGTTAAAAAAACGGGCACTGATTAAGTGCCCGTTTTTAGTTTGCTTTAGTAATATGAGTTTATTTGGTGTCTAAACTACCCATAGATTTAGGATAAGTCACAACACCCCAAGGCATACCAGCTACTGGAAGTTGTTTAGTGACTTCTTGTTTTTCGGCATCGATGATAATGACTTCATCTGATTTGCCGCAAGCTAACAAAATCTGTTTGTCATCTGGCGTGAAACTAAAGTGCCAGCATCGATCTCCAGTTGGGATGTCTTTAATTTTTTCATATGTTTTTGCATCAAATACCTGCAATGATTTTTCTTTATTGGCAGTAACATAAATATGATTGCCGGTTGCATCAAATGAGACGCCATAAGGTACATTGCCAGTATCGACTGTGCGAATAAAATTAAAGTCTTTATCTAACACCATAAATTTGTTGCCATACTCAAGTGTCGCAACATAGGTTTGTCCGTCTGGTGAGATTTTAATACCACGCGGGCGGTCACCATATTCATGGGTACTAATGGTTTTGACCAAATCGCCAGTCTCAATGTCGTGAACAGTGATTGTATTGTCGGCTTCATTGGTAATCACAATTTGTTTACCGTCTGCTGAAAACTCGATACCTTCAGTTTCTGGGCCGCCTACAATATCTTTAATCTTTTCACCTTTGTCTAGGTCGACAATCGCAATACGTGCTGGTGTTTTGTCATCGTCATCATCATCGTCTTCTTCTGCTTCTTTTGAACCAGGTTTTGGTGGGGGGCCGCCAACAGCACTGGGCTCAGATGAAACAAATGCAAAATTGCCACGAATACGAACAAACTCTGGGTTTTTGCCAACATTGATTTGTTGGATAACCTCGCCAGTAGCCGTATCAATCACGGCAATACTTTCATTTTCTCGGGTGGCTACAATTAGTTTTTTACCATCATCAGTTATGCCTAATCCGCGCGGACTTTCAGCTTTAACATCAATGTGTTGGATGACCTCCATTGTGCTTAGATCAATTACACTCACGCCATTATCTTGGCTGGTGACATATGCTAGGCCAGTGGTGTTTGTTGCCGTTTCAGACGCCTCAGGCGGAGTCGCTTCCGATTGAACTGTTTCCTCAACT
>JBFJJY010000237.1:0-3263 GCA_041612055.1 Methylophilaceae bacterium
CATTAGTACTCGAATATCTTAAAAAACATGGTCAGAAGTTGGATAGAGAAATTGCGCAACAAACTGGCATCTCTCTTGAACAAGTGCATGACTCCATTACAAAACTAGAATCAAGCAAAGCTGTTTCTAGCTGCAGCGTGACTAATTTTGAGAACGGTGTCGCAATAGAAGGTCGCTTGTGCAGAATTTCTGGCTATATTCCACCAGCAGCACCAGGCAGAAAGTCATCACCACAACCCTCTTCGTAGTGGACTAAATAGCAGCAATTTTGAATTGCTAAGTAAAATAAAAAAACGGCTTACATTTATGTAAGCCGTTTTTTTATTGACTCAAATGTTCAGTATTATGGTGTTTAATCATTAAAAATAAGCGTAGTATTTTTGCTATGAATCAGAGATTAAGTGAGAATTAAGAATAACATTTAATTTAGTTGATATTAATCAATGGGTTAAGTTTATTTCATTAGAATGTTTTTTTATATTTTTGTTTGCGAGCGGTTTTAAATCCGAGCGTAAACATGAATCAATAAAGAAATGGATTAGATTTTTCAATGCAAACACTACAGGAGCTTAATATGAACAGTATTGTCGATTTTAACCAACTTAACCCTACCGCTGATCAAGTTGATACGCGTTTTGAAACTGAGTTTGGCGTGATGTGGTATCTGATGCGGCCAACACCAAGACCATGCTTTAACAAAATATGTTTACAAAGTTTATTACAGCGACAAACTTCTTTGCTTGATACTCAGGGTCAAATTGATTATCAAGGCGAATTACACCAGGTCAACTATCTTGTGCTAGCTTCACAGGAAGAAGATGTTTTTAATTTGGGCGGGGATTTGTCTGTGTTTAAAGAGCTGATTTTAGCTAAAGACAAAGTGAGACTGGCTGAATATGCAGCCCTCTGCATTGATAATTTGTGGACTTTTTATGATATGCCAGCGCCAATCACGAGTATTTCACTTGTGCAAGGACAAGCAATGGGGGGTGGTTTTGAGGCGGCTTTATCAGCACATGTCATGATTGCTGAAAGAAGTGCACTGATGGGTTTGCCTGAGGTGTTATTTAATCTTTTTCCTGGTATGGGCGCTTTGAGCTTTCTATCACGCAAGGTTGGGATGCGTGTCGCTGAACAAATGGTACGTTCAGGCAAAATTTATACTGGTGAAGCCTTGTTTGAGATGGGTGTGGTTGATGTGTTAGCAGAGAATGGAGAGGGGGAGTGGGCACTTACTCAGTGGGTGAAAAAAGATTACCGATCTTTAAATGCCTATCAAGCTATCAATAAATCAAAACGGTCAATTAATCCACTGACTTATCAAGAGCTTCACCATATCACCGAAATATGGGTGGACGCCGCATTGCGACTTGATGAGCGTAACTTAAAAGTGATGGAGCGTTTAGTCCGTGCTCAAAATGCAAAGGTCGTCAGTACTGCAAAAGTTGGAGAAGTGCAGAAAACAGCTTGAAAGCTATTTGCTTGCTCGTTCAGGTTTTTTGAGATAGTGCTCTATCGCGGTAGTCAATTGAGCAAATTCTGCATTGACAAGATTCAGCATTTCTTCAGATTGGCTTGGTGGTGTAGCACTGTTTATTTTGCTTAGTTTTTCGATAGACAGTGCTAGTTTTGATGCGCCCACACTTAGGCTATTGCCTTTTAATGCATGGCAAAGATCTTGCAGTTCACCATAATTTCTTTGCTGGGTTGCCATCGTAATGTGATTAATCATGACTAATGAATCTGCTAGATAGTTTTTTAATACCCGATGCATAAATAGGTCATCACCTGCACCAATCAGTTCAAGTTCGGTTAATGTGCTTTTATCGAGCGCGGCATCCTTATCTTGACTGCTGTCAACTTCAGCCTTACTCCGTTTTTTGATATTCAATGCATTATTCATCCAATAGTGAGCGATATTGGGTGTTAGCTTAAGTGTTGTTTCGATCGTTTGATATAAAGTTAATGCTTCTATTGGTTTTGTGAGAATGGCATCAAAACCTGCATCGCTTGCCTCTTGCTTAGTTGTTAAGCTGACATCGGCAGTAAATAAAATAAAGCGTGTTTTATGTTCAGTTGGCTGCGTAAAACGATATAGCTTTAACGCATCAATACCATTCATCCCGGCCATATTCAAATCGGTAATGACCAAATCAAATGTTTGGGTTTCTAGGGTATCCAACATTTCTTCACTGCTCTCTACAAGACTGACTTGATGGCCAGGGAGTGACAGTAGCTGGGTAATGATTTTCTGGTTAGTTCTTTCATCTTCACAAACCAAAATATTGAGTGGTGCTGCATAAGCATAAGCAGCGTCATCGACTAATGTCATAGCGCTATCTAGTGCAGATGTGTTTGATGTTGATAATGTATCTTTCTCTAAAGATAAATCAAACCAAAAACGAGTACCAACGCCTTCTGTGCTTTGTAGTTTTAGCTCACCGCCCATTGCTTCAATCATGTCTTTGGCAATGGTGAGACCTAAACCACTACCGCCAAATTTATGGGTCGTCGCTGGGTCAACTTGAGTAAAGCTTTCAAATACGATATTTTGCTTATCAGCAGGAATACCAATTCCAGTATCCGCGACTTCAAACCTGATAGTGGCATACTGCTCGCTATCGGCTAGCAAAGTAACGTTAATGGTCACGTTGCCTTTTTCGGTGAATTTAATGGCATTTCCCGTTAAGTTGGCGAGTACTTGGCGTAACACAACCACATCACCTTTTACAGGGACCAGTGTGGTTGAAACATTGCCAATGAGCTGAATATTTTTGCTTTGGCTTTGTGATTTAAATATTTCTATGGTGTCATTAATGGTGTTTTCTATCGAAAAAGAAACGTTCTCAATGTGTAACTTTCTTTCTTCTATCTTGGTAAAGTCGAGTACATTATTTAACAAAGATAATAATAATTTAGAAGAGCTTTCGAGTGTTTTAAGTAAATCTTGCTGTTCACTATTCATCGGCGTACTTTTAAATAACGTGCTAATCCCAATAATGCCATTGAGTGGTGTACGGATTTCATGGCTCATATTGGCCACAAATCTCGTTTTTGCCGAATTCGCTTCAGCCGCCTTTTGCCTTTCAATTTCTGCCTTTTGCGTTGCCTCGTGTAGACGAGCAATCAGCTTTGCTACATATAATGGCAAAATAATCAGCATGACGATTAAACTTTGTACAATTGCTGTATGGGTTTGCCAATAAGGATTAACAGTTGAAACAATGATGAATCCTATGACACTTAAGACTTGTGCATGGTAA
>JBFJJY010000238.1:0-3259 GCA_041612055.1 Methylophilaceae bacterium
ACCCGCAATCGGAATCCACTCATCAGGATTTTTAATAAACTGATCGCTGTCCTTATTAATCACACCATCTCTGTCTAAAATGACTAGTTTCATCGTTGGCATTAACTCGCTAGTTTAGATAAATCAGCAACGCGGTTCATGGCTTGATGAAGTGTGGCAAGCAAGCCTAAGCGATTGGCTTTAAGCGCGGGGTCGTCTGCATTCACCATGACGTTATCAAAGAAATTGTCGACAGGCGCTTTTAACACAGCTAACGTTTGTAATGAAGCGGTGTAATCACCAGCTTCAAATAGCTGGTCAGCTAGCGCCTTTGTGGTATTGACTGCAGCAGCCAATACTTGTTCAGTTGGCTCTAGTAATAAGCTGTTATCGAATTTGGGTTCAACATCAGCCTCGACTTTTCTTAAGATATTCCCCACACGTTTATTGGCAGCGGCTAAAGCTGGCGCTTCTGCTAGGGTTGCAAATGTTTGAACGGCAGCTAGGCGTTGTGGTACTTCACTCAGTAATGCTGGTTCCAATGAAAGTACTGCATCGACCTCTTGCGCAGTGGCCCCTTGGTCGCGCAAGTTTACGCTTAAACGATCAAAACAGAAGGCCTTAATTGCGGCCAACACTTCAGCATCGCCATCAAATTGTTGCAAGGCTAATTGAATAAGTGTATCGAATGGCAATGCCAGTTTGGCATCAATTAACATTCTGATAATACCTAACGCTTGACGACGCAATGCAAATGGGTCCTTATCGCCCGTTGGTTTTTCCCCAATGCTAAATAAACCAACCAAGGTTTCTAATTTATCGGCAAGCGCGACACAAATACCCACTTGGCTGCGTGGTAATTCATCGCCCGCAAAGCGTGGTTTGTAATGGTCTTCAATCGCAAACGCAACGGCATCATCTAAGCCTTCATGTTGTGCATAGTAACGTCCCATAATGCCTTGTAACTCTGGAAACTCACCCACCATATCAGTAACTAAATCGGCTTTGGATAAACGTGCTGCTTGTTCTGCTTTAGCGACTAAACTCGCATCACCAAGCTGTTTGGCTATGGCGCCAGCTAGCTTGACTACACGTGCATTACGCTCACCTTGTGAACCTAGCTTATTGTGATAAACCACTTTGTCTAAGCTTGCAATGCGGCTTTCTAAGGTTTTCTTACGGTCTTGGTCAAAGAAGAATTTAGCATCCGCTAAACGTGGGCGAACCACGCGCTCATTACCGCCAATCACCGCGCTTGGGTCAGCGGGATGAATATTGGACACGATTAGGAATTTATTGGTCAACTTGCCTTTGCTATCCAGTAGCGGGAAGTATTTTTGGTTGGCCTTCATGGTTAATACCAAACACTCTTGTGGCACGTCTAAAAATTCGGTTTCATACTGACCTAGCAATACATTCGGCAACTCGACTAATGCAGTGACTTCATCTAATAAGTCTTCATCTTCAATGGCGGTTAAACCCTCTTGGTCTGCGGCCGCTTTTAATTGTGCGGCAATATCGGCTTTACGTGCTTCAAAGCTGGCAATCACAGCGCCTTCTGTTTTTAATTGTTCGGCATAGCTATCGGCATTGTTAATCGTAATGACCGCTTTAGGCGATTCAAAGCGATGACCTGTTGTGCTGTTGCTAGCCGTTAAACCGAGTGCGCTAATGGGTACGATTTGCTCATCGTGTAATGCGACTAAACCATGAGCAGGGCGCACAAAATTAACTGTTTCCCAGCCGTCATTAATCTGATAAGTCATGACTTTAGGGATGGGCAGTTTGGCTAATGACTCATCGATGGCCTTCTGTAAGCCTTCACTTAAAGTGACGCCTGTTTTTGCGATATCTAAAAACAGGTTGTCGGTTTTACCATCATTCTCTGTTCTCAAATTGGCAACGGCAGATTCGTCTAAACCCATGCCGTTTAAGCGTTTGAGTAGCGCTGGTGTGGCTTTGCCATCAGCATCGAGCCCGACCTTTACTGGCATCAGCTTTTGTGCGACTTGTTCATCAGCCGCTTTGCTCACTACATTGGTGATGTGCGCAGCTAAGCGACGTGGCGTAGCAAAGTTAGTGACAGCTGAGTCTGCACTGCTTAACCCTTGTGCGGCTAAACTGTCTGCTAATACATTGGCGAAGGATAAGCCTAATGTTTTTAATGCCTTTGGTGGCAGTTCTTCTACAAATAATTCAACTAATAAGTTACTCATGCTGCTGCCTTCTTACTGTTCTTTTCGTTCTGTTGTTGCAATTGTGCTAGCACTTCGTCTGCACGCTCTTTCTGCGCCATTGGGAAATCTAGGCGTGCGCGGCTATCAAAATAGCTGGCGGCGACACTGCGAGCTAAATTACGAATACGACCAATATAAGCAGCACGTTCAGTGACCGAAATGGCGCCACGTGCATCTAATAAGTTAAACGTATGTGCAGCTTTTAATACTTGTTCATAAGCAGGCAACGCTAATTTCTCTTCCATTAAGTGCTGGGCTTGTCTCTCATGCGCATTAAAGGCGGTTAATAAAAACTCGACATCGCTGTGTTCAAAGTTATAAGCCGATTGCTCTTTTTCATTTTGTAAGAACACATCGCCATATTTCACGCCAGGTGAATATTCCAAATCGTAAACGTTTTCTACGCCTTGCAAATACATGGCTAAACGCTCTAAACCATAGGTGATTTCACCAGTAATCGGTTTGCAGTTAATGCCGCCCACTTGTTGGAAATAAGTGAATTGCGTTACTTCCATACCATTGAGCCAAACCTCCCAGCCCAAGCCCCAAGCGCCCAAAGTTGGATTTTCCCAGTCATCTTCCACAAAGCGCACATCGTTTTGTTTTAGGTCAAAGCCAAGTGCTTCTAGTGAACCTAAGTATAAATCCATGATGTTGGCTGGTGCTGGTTTGAGCACCACTTGGAATTGGTAATAGTGTTGCAAACGATTAGGGTTTTCACCGTAGCGACCATCATTGGGGCGGCGGCTTGGTTGTACGTAAGCGGCTTTCCACGGCTCTGGACCTATTGCACGTAAAAAAGTAGCGGTGTGGCTAGTGCCTGCGCCGACTTCCATGTCGTATGGTTGCAGTAATGTACAGCCTTGTTTATCCCAATAGTCTTGGAGTTTTAAAATGATTTGTTGGAAGGTTAATACCATGTGTGTACGCAAATATCTAAAAAATGAGATTTTACATGAGAATGTGCTGATAAGACTAACTTAAGCCGTTGTTTGCTTCGTTAATGCGTCAGTTTGGGCCGTGATTTTTTTACGTCATTTGAC
>JBFJJY010000239.1:0-3227 GCA_041612055.1 Methylophilaceae bacterium
ATGCGCGAAAAAATTAAATTAGAGTCAAGTGCTGGTACAGGCCACTTTTATACCACAACTAAAAACAAACGTACGATGCCAGAAAAGATGGAAATCAAGAAATTTGATCCAGTGGCACGTAAACATGTGATGTACAAAGAAAACAAAATCAAATAATATTTTTGATTTAAAAAAACCCGCTTCGGCGGTTTTTTTGTTATGTAGTGGTTGAAACTATATTTATAGCAAGAAGATGATTTATAGCAAGAAGATGGTCGCTAAACCCAGAAAGATAAAGAAACCGCCACTGTCTGTCATCGCAGTAATTAACACACTGGAACCCACAGCAGGATCTTTTCCAAATTTATTCATGACTAATGGGATAACAACGCCCATCAGCGCAGCTAATAATAGATTAAGGGTAATCGCTGCAGTCATTACCAAACTCAAGCGATAGTCTGTATATAATGCATAGGTGATGCCACCCAACACACCACCCCAGATTATCCCATTAACAAGCGCCACCCCTAGCTCCTTACTCACTTGAGATTGCATATTACTACCTGATATCTGGCCTAGCGCTAAACCACGCACTATCATCGTTGTCGTTTGATTCCCCGAGTTGCCTCCGATACCTGCCACGATTGGCATAAGCGCTGCTAAGGCCACCACTTTCCCAATAGAGTTTTCAAATAAACCAATCACACGCGAAGCGATTAAAGCCGTCACTAAATTAATTGCTAGCCATGCCCATCTGTTTTGTACAGAGGCCCAGACACTAGAGAAAAAATCTTCCTCTTCTCGCAAACCTGCCATTGATAATCTATCCGCATCTGATTCTTCACGAATATAATCCATGACCTCATCCACAGTGAGTCGGCCAACAAGCTTGTTGTTCTTATCTACAACTGGAGCGGTCACTAAATCGTACCGTTCAAAAGCTTTGGCAGCATCGTCTGTAACATCTTCAGGATGAAACAACACGACATCTGCTGCCATGACATTTTCTACAGTTTCATCTAAATCATTCACCAATATAGTCGTGATGGGTAAAACACCTTTGATTACATCATTTCGATCAATCACAAAAATCTTATCCGTATGATCTGGTAATTCATCTAATCGACGCAGATAACGTAACGCGACCTCTAGTGTAATATCCTCACGCACTGTCACGATATCAAAATCCATCAAAGCGCCAACAGTATGCTCTGGATAAGAAAGCGCAGACTGTAAACGCTCGCGATTGAACGTATCAAGACTCTCCATCAAGTCCTGTAAAACGTCTTTTGGTAAGTCTGGCGCTAAATCAGCTAACTCGTCTGTACCTAGCTTCTCTGCAGCAGCCAGCAACTCCTCACTGTCCATGTCGGCAATCAGGGTTTGTCTAACCGCGTCAGAAACTTCTAAAAGAATATCTCCATCACGGTCGACCTTAACGAGATCCCAAAGATATAAACGATCATCTAGCGGCAGAGCCTCTAGAATGTGAGCCACATCAGCCGGGTGCAAGGCATTAAGAATATTTTGCAGCTCTATCTTATTTTGCCTGTGTACAATCGTCTCGATGAGGTCGTGCTTAAGCATCTCTTGTTTATGCACAAGATTTTCCACTAGCTGGTGTTTTTTCAATAAAGAAACAACCTGATCTAGCGTTTCGCTTAACCTATCTTTTGACTCTTGAATATCCGTCATGACTGCCTTGTGTTATAACATTCATTTCACAAACCGTTATTATGAAGTGTTTTTAACATTTCCCAAATTAAATGCCTACATTAGTCCAATTAAATCTTTATACCACATCCAATTGCCATCTATGTGAACAGGCTGCAGAATTACTCTCATCGCAAAAAAACATCGCTATAACCACGATTGAAATAGCTGATAGCGATGAGTTAATCAGCCTGTACGGCACACGTATCCCCGTACTTCAAAAACAGACCAGCCCATTTGATGAACTAAACTGGCCATTTAGCCAACAAGACATCCTTCATTTCATTCATAAATAAACTACAAAAAAAAGCCAGCTTATAGCTGGCTTTTAAATCATTTTTACTTGGAAGATTAATCTACTGTTACTTCTTCTGCAACTTCAGGACGACCGACTAACTCAACAAATGCCATTGGTGCATTGTCTCCGTTACGGAAACCGCATTTGAGAATACGTAAGTAACCTCCCTTACGCTCAAGGTAACGTGGTCCTAATTCACCAAACAACTTACCAACGATTTCACGATCACGTAAACGACTAAATGCAATACGGCGATTAGCCAAAGTTGCATCTTTACCTAATGTGATAAGAGGCTCTGCATATTTACGCAACTCTTTTGCTTTTGGCAACGTTGTTCTGATTACTTCGTGACGAAGCAATGATACCGACATGTTACGAAACATAGCTGCACGATGACTGCTCGTACGATTTAATTTTCGATTTTGATTACCGTGACGCATAGTAACTTCCTTAACCTTTTAAAATTTAGCTTTTAAGCTTTTTCAAGACCAACTGGTGGCCAACTTTCTAACTTCATGCCTAACGTCAGACCTTTTGAAGCTAATACATCTTTAATTTCGTTCAATGATTTACGACCTAAGTTAGGCGCTTTCAACAATTCATTCTCAGAACGTTGGATTAAATCACCAATGTAGAAAATATTTTCTGCTTTTAGACAGTTTGCTGAACGAACTGTTAACTCTAAATCATCTACTGGACGTAATAGAATAGGATCAACTTGTGGTGCTGCCGCCTCTTCCTCTTCTGTTGGTGCGCCTTCAAGATTAGCAAATACTGAAAGCTGACCAATTAAGATGGCTGCCGCATCACGAATCGCCTGCTCTGGGTCGACAATACCGTTAGTTTCTACATCCATAATCAATTTATCTAAGTCTGTGCGTTGTTCAACACGCGCACTATCCACTTGATAACTTACTTTATTGATTGGACTAAATGAAGCATCAACCATAATAAAACCAAGTGTGCGGTCTTCTTGATTTACTTTTTCTCTTACTGGAACAGGCTGGTAACCACGTCCCATTTCCACTTTAACTTCAAGATTAAGTGCTCCACCTTTAGTTAAGTGTGCAATCACATGATCTGGATTAACAATTTCAGCATCATGACCTGTATCAAAGTCAGCCGCTGTAACAACACCTTCACCAGATTTGTTTAAAGTTAAGATTGTTTCTGATTTACTGTTTAATTTTAATGCAACCCCTTTAAGGTTCAATAAAATATCAACAACATCTTCTTG
>JBFJJY010000240.1:0-3219 GCA_041612055.1 Methylophilaceae bacterium
TAACACAATGCTTGCTTCAAGCAAGGCTTGGTAGCAGTCACCCAATTCGGCTGGCTGCAGTGTTGCTACCGCAGCTTGGTTTGCATGTAATTGATCGACAAACTGTGTAATTAATACATTATCTAGTTCGATCAGTGCAAGATCAGAGTTAGCATTAATTGCTTCTAAATCAATACTATCTGACACACTTTGCCAAATAGTATGCAAAGCGTCCATTTCAACTTTAAGATTGGCAATTAAGGCCAGTGTATTTGCATCCAGCGGTTCTGAACTGGCTGTCATTACCTGTTGATCGACTAGTGGATCTAGTGAGAACACTGATTTCACCTCGGCGATGGTATCAGTTTCAACATCACTATTCGCGACAAAATATAAGGCGTCACGTAGCAATTGATTGTTAGGTCGAGCTTCTCCTGACACTAATTGCCGTAGTGCCTGATCTAGCTTTCTGCATACTTTTTTAGCGGCTATATTATCTGCTGCCGCAGGAGATTTGAGTGTTTCGATAAAAGCACTGGCAACCCACCATAACGTTTTAACTCTTTTGTTATGCTGCACAAACGCTACTTGACTCAACGCATCATACATCGTACTAACGGCATCACTACTCTGTGTTTGCATCCAAACCAGCAATGATTTCTGATAAGCGGCACGTTGTTGCAACATCGCCGTGGTATATGCGTTTTCACTCAATTCTTGGCTAGGCACCGAATTGGGAACATTAGGACTGGTGTCAGGAAAAAATAGCTCACTTTTGTCTAATGTTTCTCCCATGGCAACCATTAATGGCTCCAGCACGGGGTATAGACGCAAAGGAATATCGGCAGCACCTTCTAACAGGCGATTAATATAAGCTTGCAATGCCTTAATTGCATTTACAAACAGCGAAAGATTTACTGCATCAGGAGCTAATTCTTGTTTTTCTAATTGTGCTGCGAATTTTTCTAGCTGATTGCAATAATGCTTACAACCTTCTAGTCCAACCATATCCAATGCGCCAGACACTTGGTACAGATAGGTCTGTGAAAAGCGCATACTTGCCGTGTCTTGTGTATTTTTACTGATGGCATCTGCGCTCTCTAAAACAGATTCTAGAGACTGATGAATATCATCTTTTACCCAAAGCAAAGGGCCTACATCAAAATGTTCAACCACCTAGCAAACTCCAGTTATTGAAGGTAGAAATCAAGACAGTTTAAAACCCGCAACAGATTTACGTAAGTCATCAGCAAGTGCCGTCAATTGCAAAATCGACTCTGTTGTTTGTTTAGTACCGTCTGTTGTTAGCGTGGTGATTTCTTGAATTTCTTGCATGTTCTTCGTCACTTGCGTCGCCGTCTCTGTTTGCGCTTCTGTCGCCGTTGAAATTGATTGAATTAGTTGTGCTAAATTAGTGGTCACCGTTTCAATCTCAGTCAGCGCCTGACCAGCCGCATCTGATAAACGAGCACCCTCAACCACACCCTCTGTACTTTTTTCCATCGCGGCGACAGCACTGTGTGTGTCAGTTTGAATCGTTTTAACAATCGCACTAATTTGCTTAGTCGCCTCTGATGAACGCTCTGCCAACCGTTGCACCTCTTCTGCAACTACGGTAAAACCCCGTCCGGCTTCACCCGCTGAAGCTGCTTGAATCGCCGCATTTAATGCCAAAATATTGGTCTGTTCTGTAATATCTGAAATCAGCTCAACAATCTCACCAATCTCTTGGGAGCTCTCGCCTAATCGCTTAATCCGTTTTGACGTTTCTTGGATTTGTTCGCGAATGCCATTCATACCAGCAATTGTATTTTGCACTGCCTGCGAACCTTGAGTTGCGGCATGCAGCGACCGTTGTGCAACTTCAGCCGCTTGGCTCGCATTCGCCGATACTTGGCGAATCGAATTTGTCATTCCATCAACCGCTTTTGTTGTATCTGCAATTTGTTGCGATTGCATTTCTGCCGCTTCTAATAACGCGACTGACGTGCCTTGCGCTGCTCCTGTTGCCGAATTCACTTGTTCTGTCGCACGGTTAATTTCTACCACCACGTCACGCAAGCTATCAATCGTATAATTGACCGAATCTGCAATCGCACCAGTAATCGTTTCTTTTACCTGCGCACGAACCGTCAAATCACCTTCAGACAAGTCACCCATTTCATCCAGTAATTCCAACACTGCCAATTGATTGTTCTTACCATCTTCTTCTAACAGCTTCATCGCCGTATTGGTTGCCTTAATCTGCTGTTTACCAATAAAGTAAATAGCGAGACCAATCACCAATGCTAATAAAGCCAAGCCGACTAAAAAATAACGCAACAAATTATTAGCATTTAATGCAGTTGCTTTACTTTCTTTTTCTAAAGCGGCCACAAAAGATTGTACCTGTTGACTATTGGCCACATACGTTTTTTCTAACTCGACCAAAGCGCGTGATGATGTGCCAATATAACCTGACTGTAATGCAGGAAAGAACTGATCTTTATAAACGGTAAAAAAGGCTTCGCCAGAAGCCACCACCGATTGATACGGCTTAACCAATGTTTTGGGTAGTGGTGTCGCATTCCAGCGTTGCACACTTTCAGCATAACGTTTTTCATCGACCTCAAAACGTTCTATCAGCGCCTGCATGCGACTTTTATTACCATCGACCAATGCCAAATGCATATTTTGTGCAAGCGCATAAGGCTCTACAATAAACAAAGCTGGCGGCGCCAAGTCTCCACGCAATTCGTTTACCTTTTCAATTTGGTTAAAAATTGGACCATTAACCTGCACCTGCGTAATGGCATAATAAGCAACTAAAACGAAAATAACCAAGCCAATAATTGGAATAATGACTTGCATCATTCCTAATTTTCCACCTGTTAATTGAGAGCCAAGTTCAGAAAATTGATTTTTCAATTTTTCAATTACACGTTGTACTACAGCCATATTATTCCTTTGGTCAATTCTTCTTTAATTACATTTAAAATGACAATTAACTAACACGCGATCTAAGCTGTTGCATAAGGCATTTCAAACACTCTTGAATTCACCATTTTTCTGCAATCCAGCACAGACCATTGTTTTTTCTCTTCATCCTCATAGCGCATAGATGAGAAACAAATTTCGTCTTCTCGAGCCGTTTCCAATGGCTTTAGCGATTCTGCACTTCGCAAACCAATTAGTTTATCAACCACAAAACCAACATTGGAAATAATGCTTTTATTAATAAATAATATTCTCGTATTTGTA
>JBFJJY010000241.1:0-3216 GCA_041612055.1 Methylophilaceae bacterium
TGCATCCATTTTTGGATAATCTTCAGCAATATCAAGCATCTTCTCACGCTGCCAAGGCCTTAGCGTATCCCACTCTGCAGCCAAAGGTGTCAACACACTACGTTGCTGATCAGTTAATTCAGCCCATTTTTTTGTTGGCGCATCATCGTTCAAAGACGTTTTAATAGCGCCAATATCGGCCATTGCTAACTGCTCTTGATTGACTTCTGCCTGCGCATGCATGACAAACAAAAGACTGCATACCAACCAAAACTTTTTCATTAAAACCCAATACCTTTAATTTAAAAATGCAATTTATACTATAAACGCGTCGATTGATTCAATGCTGGTTCAAATCCTTTATCTACAAATGCTTCTGGTGGCAAATCTGCACCAAGCAAAAATGCATCACTTGTTTCGTTAGCAGTTAAACTTTGCATCATCAAAAACCCGCTTGCAATGATAATCAAAGCAAAACCCATCATCGCAACCCGGTGATTGTCAGCCCAACTCATCCAATGGCTGAGTGTGCCATCCGCATTGACTACCGAGCCTTCATGCTTTTGGTGACGCTCAACTGCTTGTTTTCTTCCATCTTCCAGCTGCTTTAAAATACGCATACTCAATCGCTGTGCGTTTTCATCAAGCAATCCAGCAATTTGTTTTGCTTGTGCATCTTCATTATATTCGTAACCTGTATTGTCTGTCTTCATGACACTACCCCCTAAGTATTTAATTCATTCGCTATGCCCAAGCCTTGTTGCGATAGCAATGCTGCCATTGTATGCAACGCTCGAGAACAATGCGTTTTAACACTACCTTCTGAACAGCCCATTGCTTCGGCCGTTTCGGCAACACTCATCTCCTCCCAATAACGCAATACGAAGGCTTCTCGTTGACGTGCTGGCAGTTTTTGCAATGCAACCTCAATCACTTGCAACGTTTGGCTATTTTCTAATTGTGTTGCAGGGTTTTGAGCGCCATCATCAACGTCCATCGTATCTAACGGATCCCTTGCTTCACCTTCGTCATTCTGCGTACTAAATGATGAAAGCAAGGTGGTCCAAATAGAACGTACTTTTTGGCGACGCCAAAAATCACGCATCGTATTTTGCAAGATGCGCTGAAACAACATCGGATACTCGGCCACTGGTTTATCAGGGTATTTATCCGCTAGCTTCATCATGGCATCTTGCACAATATCCATCGCCGCATGCTCATCGCGCACAGCGTAAGCTGTTTGCTTGAAAGCGCGCCGCTCTACTTCCCGTAGAAAATCTGATAATTCTTGTGAGCTTGCCATGAAATGATATTGTAATCGCCAAAGCGCAGTATAACAGCTTAAGCGCTTCTAGCCTTCGTCAGTCTGTTTTATACTTAACTTTATTTGTTACATCTATTCTACCTTTAAAGCTATTATTGTGACTATGCTACGAATTCTATTATTGATTGTTTTAGTTTGGATACTGTATGTTGTGCTGAAGCGGTTTATTGCTGCCGTTAATAACAATAAACCGCAACCACCTTCTGCAGAAAAAATAGTTGCCTGCAGTCATTGTGGTTTACATATCCCAGAGAATGAAACTCACATGATTAATAATCAGGTTTATTGTAAGAACCCTGATTGCCACCCTAAGTAGGCTATTCACATGACCCTGGTATCAGCTTACGACATAAATCGAATGAAAGCGCATTGGAACAGCTTCAAGCTTTACAATGGCTACCGCGTTTTGATTGCACTGACATTGCTGCTGAACCACTCAGCCATGTTCAATTGGCAAACAATCAGTGAGGATATGTTTGCCAAAACGGCGCTAGGCTATCTCATTTTTAGCCTTGTTTCAGCTGTTTTTACTTGGTTTGAAAAACCAAAATTGGAATGGACCCTCCCATTCCAAATTGTGTTGGATATTCTATTTATTCTGCTTTTAACACAAGCGAATGGCGCAAACCACAGCATGATGGGCTTGCTCTTGGTTATCGCTATTGCAGCAGCAAGTTTGATTAGTGATGGGCGCTTATCTTTATTTTATGCAGCGATTGCGACTATCGGTATTTTATTGCAACAGTTTCTAGACTCATTGATTCACCCAGAAATTGCACACGATTACACCTCAGCCGTTATTTTAAGTATTGCTTGCTTTGCGATTGCTTGGCTGGCTCATAGTCTTGCCACAAGAATGCAATACAGTGAAGAACTGGCTTCTCAACGCGGCTTAGATTTAAAAAGTCTTGCCCATGTAAACGCCCTTATCACCCACAGAATGAAGGATGGCGTTATTGTTGTTGATCGCAATCTTTTTATCAAACACCACAATTTACAAGCCGATTCATTGCTCAATCTTGAAAACACCGATTGGGAAGCAAAAAGCCTTAATAATATTGCTCCCGAAATTGCAAACTTGCTTACAGAATGGTTTAGCGGCGAGCAAATAGCAGCTGATAGTGCTGCGCCAAATACGTCAACGGTTCATATCCTCTCACGCGAGTTACGCATTAGTTTTTTACCTATAGCCGAAAGCCGCGATCAAGGCGCGGTTGTGTTTATCGAAGATTGGTCACAAGTGCAAACGCAGTCTCACCAAGTGAAGCTGGCAGCATTGGGTCGGCTGACCGCTAAGATAGCCCACGAAATTCGCAACCCGCTCAGCTCGATTAGTCATGCTAATCAGTTATTGCAGGAAGAAGATGTTCCTGAGGCAAGCCAACGTATGCTGCAAATTATTGCTGATAATGTAGAGCGCGTTGATCAAATTATCAAAGACATCCTAGAACTGAACCGTCGAGATCGCACCAATCAAGAATTGATTCAACTCAACCAATTTATGACAGAGTTTCATCAGGAGTTTTGTGCCGTTGAAAATATTACTTCCAACCAATTCGTCCTGACAACAGAACATCATGATGATGTGATTCTTTTTGACCGTAGACATTTAAATCAAATTTTATGGAATCTGTGCAAAAATGGCTGGCGTCATAGCCTACAGCAGGAGGCCAGCCTACGTTTACGTGTTTATAACGGAAGTGAGCCGTTAATTAGTGTGATTGAAATCGTCGACGATGGTGAAGGTATTCCCGACAATATTAACAATCACTTATTTGAACCATTTTTTACAACCGAAACCACGGGAACTGGTTTAGGGCTTTATATCAGTCGAGAGCTGGCTGAGGCTAATGGCGCTAACTTACAATACAAACCAACAGATATTGGTGCAAAGTTTGTGATTCAAATGAAAA
>JBFJJY010000242.1:0-3205 GCA_041612055.1 Methylophilaceae bacterium
TGTTGCGACGCACAAAGAAGATGACATTAAGTTGCGGTTTCTGCGATTAACAGCTGAGACTGGACATAAAGAGCTTTTAAATAATGCATTTATTTCGTGCACAAAATCAAAAGCAGGCGCTTATATTGCCAAAATACTAGAGATTAAAGCCAGTGCTAGCATTATTGAAGTGAAAAGATTGCTTACATTTTCTGGTCGGCCGTTAATTCATGATCATATTATCGTCCCTGCTGCAGCCTTTAAAGGGCTCAATAAAGCCAAGGTGGAAGAGAGTAGTGGTTCTATGTACAGCATGTATGAGTCGCAGTTTGGCGTCAGAATGATACGTGCTGAGGAAAGATTAAAAGCGGTTGCGGCTGAAGCCAGCGTTGCCAATTCATTGGGTTTAAAGGAAGGTCATCCTTTGCTCAGCATTGAGCGTGTGTCATTTACTTATGGCGATAGGCCAATGGAATGGCGATTAGGCTTGTGTTTAACGGACGACCACCACTACATGAGTGAGCTTGAGTAAACGCTGTAGGTGAATCAATTGGCATTAAAAAGATTGTAAAAAAGATAAGGCGAAAGACATGAATGATTTGAAAAAACGTGCGTTAGATTATCACCAGTTTCCTACACCGGGAAAGCTGAGTGTTGAATCGACCAAGCCTTGCTTGACACAGGACGATTTGTCGCTGGCGTACACGCCTGGCGTAGCAGTGCCTGTTTTGGAAATTAAAGACAATCCTGAGAATGCTTATAAATATACCAATAAAGGTAACTTGGTTGCTGTGATTAGTGATGGTACTGCGGTGTTAGGTCTAGGTAATACGGGTGCGCTGGCAAGTAAGCCAGTGATGGAAGGTAAGGCAGTATTATTTAAACGTTTTGCTGGGATTGATGTATTTGATATTGAAGTGAATGCAGAAAGCCCTGATGCGTTTATACAGACGGTCATCAATATCGCGCCAACATTTGGTGGAATTAACCTTGAAGATATTGCCGCGCCACATTGTTTTTATATAGAAAATGCGCTGAAAGAACGTTTAGATATTCCCGTTTTTCATGATGATCAACATGGTACGGCAGTGATTGTAGCGGCAGCACTTTTAAATGCACTTCAGTTACAAGGCAAATCTATCAGTACTGCAAAAATCGTGTTCTTGGGCGCTGGCGCCGCAGGATGCTCATGCGCGAAGCTACTAAAACTAATGGGGGCAAACAATATCACCATGGTTGATCGAAAAGGGGTCGTTGATACCGACCGTCAAGATTTGCATGACAACAATCGAGATTTAGCAATTCAATCAAGTAATGTAAAAACGCTGGCCGATGCTATGCAAGACTCTGATGTGTTTATTGGCGTTTCTGCTAAAAATGCCCTTGATGCCAATTTAATTAAAAGTATGGCAAAAAAACCAATTATTTTTGCACTCGCTAACCCCGACCCTGAAGTATTGCCAAGTGATGCGCATGCGATTCGAGACGACATTATCATGGCCACAGGGCGAAGCGATTTTCCTAATCAAGTGAATAATGCGCTGTGTTTTCCTTATTTATTTCGAGGCGCTTTAGATGCTAAAGCAAAAAAAATTACAGAAGATATGAAAGTAGCAGCAGCAAAAGCACTCAGTGAGTTAGCGCATGAGCCTGTGCCAGAAGTGGTCTTAAAAGCTTATAACTTAACAGAATTAACATTTGGCCCAGAATATATTATTCCAAAGCCATTTGATCCAAGACTATTAGAAAAAGTATCCGCTGCAGTGAGAGAGGCCGCACTTAAGTGAGTCGAAATCATCATCAAGATAGACCGAAGAACCTTAATTTATTGACGATAAGGTTGCCAATTAATGCGCTGGTGTCAATTTTGCATCGCATCAGCGGCATGGTTTTATTTTTTATATTGCCGTTGCTATTGCTTTGTTTAAGCTCTTCGTTCGTCAGCGAAGCTAGTTATTTGCAAGTATTAGAGCGGCTGGACCATTGGCTGGTGAAGTTGATTTTAATTGGCTTTTCTTGGGCTTTTTTCCACCACTTTTATGCTGGATTAAGGCACCTAGCACAAGATGTGCATTGGATGCATGGGCTGGATCAGGCGCGTTACTCGAGTAAGGTGTTAATGGCACTGGTTATTGTTTCCGTTTTGTATTTTTCTTATTTAATTTGGTGATTGTGCGATGTTGATTGAATTAGTAACTCAGCGATATCCGGGTATGCGATTTTGGTTGCTGCAAAGAGTGACGGCAGTCTATATGGCAGTCTATACACCGATATTGCTCATCTATTTTTGCTTAGTTAAACCAGTCGGCTATCAAGCTTGGGTCGCTTTTAACTCACCGTGGTGGTGGCGTATTGCAAGCTGTTTATTCTTTTTTAGTTTGTGCTTGCATGCTTGGATAGGTGTTAGAGATGTGTTTCGAGATTATGTGCCTAGCCAAACCTTACGTGATTATTTGCAAGCCTTAGTTGAGATTGTGTTAATCGCTTGTTTAACATGGTCAATTTTTATTTTTTGGAGTGTGTAATGGCGTTGGAAAAACATCAGTTTGATGCAGTGATTGTCGGCGGTGGTGGCGCAGGTTTGCGCTCTGCATTACAACTGGCAGAAGCTGGCGTAAAAGTAGCGGTGTTGTCAAAAGTTTTCCCAACACGTTCGCATACAGTTGCTGCTCAGGGCGGTATTGCGGCAGCCTTAGGCAATGTTTCAGAGGATAAATGGCTTTGGCATATGTATGACACCATTAAAGGCTCGGACTTTTTAGGCGATCAAGATGCCATTGAGTTTATGTGCAAAAACGCGGCCAAAGCGATTGTTGAGCTAGAGTATTTTGGGATGCCTTTTGATCGGTTAGACAATGGCAAAATCTTCCAAAGACCTTTTGGTGGGATGACCAAAAACTTTGGTGAGTCACCGATCTCGCGCACCTGTGCTGTTGCTGATCGAACAGGACATGCCATGTTGCACACTTTGTATCAACGTAATGTACGTGCTAATACACAATTTTTTATTGAATGGTATGCCTTAGATTTAATTCGTGATGCAGAAGGCGATGTACTTGGTGTGATTGCATTAGATATTGAAACGGGTGAAGTTCGTATTTTTGAAGCAAAAGCTACACTATTAGCTACAGGTGGCGCGGGACGTATTTTCCAAGCCAGTACCAACGCATTTGCATGCACAGGTGATGGGCTTGGCATGGCGGCGCGTGCGGGAATTCCTTTACAA
>JBFJJY010000243.1:0-3203 GCA_041612055.1 Methylophilaceae bacterium
ATGCTGAGCCAGGAATCGGGTGTAGCATAGATTTCAGTTCAGGAAGCTGAGGAACAATGGTTTTACGAAAACCATGCCAATGCATCATCAAAAGCACCGGCGTATTGACCCGCGGAATGGCTGTCAAGCTGACGGCAAACAACGGTAATTGCATGGCTTGCATTTGCGCATTTAATAAATGAAAGATGTTCATGATGACTCCTGTCATGATTCAACTTGTCAGATTTAATTTAGCAAAAAGTGTGCTAGCTGAAAAGCACCAAAGCAATAATTTTTCGATTTTTCATTGCTGAAAAGAGAAGTTTGGTTATTACATTAAGTGTAGGGATTGTGATGGCAATACTTAAATAATGTAAAACGCACATACCAATTATTTGTGCGGTGGCTATGGCATAGCAAGGTTTTTATGGGCACAATAACGGTTAACCCATCTATCATGTGGTCGCGTAAGATTGTAAAGGTCTTCACCAAGCAATTTAGCTGGTAAAGTAGTAAGCTACTCGCGAAAAGCACATCGAAACTTGAATCTTTTTTCTGGAGTCCCCATGGACACTTTTACTACTGCTAACAATAAGTCATCACAATCGCCAATTGCGCACGCGCCTTCTTACTATGCACATTCGGCTCACAAATCTACGTTGCGCCCGACGCTGCAAGGCAGCACTGAAGCCGATGTGTGCATTGTCGGCGCTGGTTACACTGGCCTTTCCGCTGGTATCGCGCTGGCTGAAGCGGGGTTAAAAGTGGTGATTTTGGAGCAAGCGCAGGTGGGCTGGGGTGCTTCGGGTCGTAATGGTGGTCAAATTGTACATAGCTTCTCGCGTGATATTGATGTGATTGAGCGCAATTATGGCAAAGCCGTGGCTGAGCCTCTGGCGCGCATGATGTTTGAAGGCGCGCAAGTGATCCGCGAGCGCGTGGCGAAATACAAGATTGATTGCGACCTTAAAGATGGCGGCATTTTTGCTGCGATTAGTCCGCGCAAAGCCAAAGGGTTAGAAGAGCAAAAGAAGCTTTGGGAACAATGGGGCCATCCTGGTCTAACTTTAGTTGATACGCCAGCTGATGTACGCAAATATGTGAACACAGACCGTTATTCAGCGCTGCTCATAGACCCTACTGGCGGTCATTTTCATCCGCTGAATTTAGCACTTGGCGAGGCAGCAGCGCTAGAGAGCTTGGGCGGCACGATTCACGAAAATTGCGCTGTGGTGAAGATTGACCGCGGCGAGCCTGCTACCGTCCACACCGAGCAAGGACAAGTGCGTGCGCGCTATGTGATTGTGGCTTGCAATGCTTATATCGGTGATCTTGAACCTAAGCTGGCTTCAAAATCCATGCCTTGTGGCACTCAAATCATTGCCACCGAGCCGCTAGGCACTTTGGCCGATGAACTGCTGCCATCAGACCATTGTGTAGAAGATAACAACTTCCTACTCGACTATTTCCGCCTCACTGGTGACAAGCGCATGCTGTTTGGCGGCGGCGTGGTCTATGGTGCGCGCGACCCCAAAGAAGTGACCTCACTTATTCGTCCCAATATGGAAAAGGTGTTCCCACAACTTAAAGGCGTGAAGATTGATTTTGGATGGACTGGCAACTTCCTGCTGACTCTCTCTCGCATGCCGCAAGTTGGTAATCTATCGTCCAATATTTATTATTCTCAAGGATGTTCTGGACATGGCATTACGTTTACCCACCTAATTGGCCGCGTCTTGGCCGAAGCTATCCAAGGTGACACTACCCGATTTAGCGCCTTCACCCGCCTGCCCCATCACCAGTTCCCAGGCGGTCGACTGTTCCGCGTGCCGTTCACGGCAATGGGTGCATTGTGGTATCAGATGCGGGATCAATTGGGCATTTAAGTTTGTTTATTGGCGAGGGCAGACTAGATTAACGATTGTCCTAACCAGTAGCGTTTGTTTTATAGCAATTCTTCTACATGCTTTTTGATGTTAGATGCTTTTACTTTGAGGGGTGCTGTCAGTTCCGAAGGAGTCAATTTTTGATGTTATAAAGTCTTCCAAGATAAGGGCAGTTAACAAAAATTGACTAATATTACTTTTAATTTTGCTTCTCAGCATATTAACTACACTACAACATGCCGAGAAGCTCCTTGCTATTATTTTGTCCTACAATTACTTGGCCTCTGTTGAGGACAGCGTTTTAGTTGTTTCAAATGAAATCTCCACTCGGCGATTGGGTTGCAAGCACTCAATAACTTTTTCACTTCTTGGGCCTGGGCAATTCACTATTGGTTCTGAAGAGCCGCTACCAATAGCATCTAATCTGCTCGCATCAATACCCAAACCAATTAAGTAAGTTTTTACCGCGTTTGCCCTAGCTAATGAAAGTCGATCATTTAGTTGATCATTTCCTAATCTATCTGTGTGTCCTTCAATTGTTACCTTAGTTACCTCGGGATGCTGCTGCATTTTATCCGCGATATTAATTTTAAGGGTATGCTTTCCAGTAGCGGTCAATTCATCACTATTAAGAGCAAATAATGCATTGCCACTAAACACTTGCTTCTCGTAAATGACAGGAGGACTAGCAGGCGGTGGAGGTGATGGTAGATATTTAACTACTTCCACAGGCTCTGGCGCTGGAGTAGGTATGACAGCTGCAGGTTTACCACCAAAGCGATATAACACTCCAAGATTGATTTGATTGCTACCTGTGGAGCCATCTGATGAGCTTAACTCATTTGTTTTTACTTCCACGTTACTGAACACTCTTCTGAGATCTAATTGCAAGCCAAGGTCGTCATTGAATAAATATTGGAACCCTATGCCAACATTGCCAGAAAAAGATGTATTTGAACCTGTAACTTTACCTGTTGGGGTGAATCCTGGAGAAATGGTGTAATCAATTCTATTGTTTGCAGCACCGATACCTGCCAAAACAAATGGTCTGAATTTTTCTCTATTCAATAAATACAAAGCATCAACTGAGAAATTTAATTGTTTGTAGTGTCCACCACTAAATGCAGGAGAGTCTTCTTTGGTTCTGAAATAAGATATTCCTACTTGTAAGTCTATGTTTTCAGTCGCTTCTCGACCAAGCCTAAAATGCACACCAGGCGTGTCATCTCTAGCATCTAAATCCGCATCTGGATAAAAAAGTCCAGATCCACCTATGGCATACCAAGAGTCGGTTGAAAATGGCAAAGGTTCAGCCGCTTGAGCATGGCCAAAGCTTGA
>JBFJJY010000244.1:0-3201 GCA_041612055.1 Methylophilaceae bacterium
GAATAACGGCAGTCTAGGTTGGTTTTGACTTACCTCCCTTTTATCACGCTGAGCAACGCAAGGGAGGCGAAGCCCGTGATAACAGGGTGTGTATTTCTTTGGTTACTTTCTTTGGCACAAGCAAAAGAAAGTGACTAGCCGTCGGGCTACCCCCGACTTGGTGAATATTGAGTTGATATTGGATACGGCAGTTTAACCTTGCAAAATACTACACCCGCAAGGGGCGTCCCCGACTTCGCTAGATGCTAAAGCATCAAGTCAGTTGTGATGTTCCCTTAAAAACACCCACTCATCCCCTTTAGACTGCTCTGCACTAAAATAATAGCCTTCACTATCAAACCCTTTAATCGCTTCTGGTTCGGTGATTTTATGGTCGATGATATAGCGGCTCATTAGGCCGCGTGCTTTTTTGGCATAGAAGCTAATGATTTTATATTGTCCATTTTTTGCATCTTTAAAGATTGGCGTGATAACCCGCGCATTGAGTTGTTTAGCGTTAACCGCTTTAAAGTATTCATTTGACGCTAAATTAATTAATATGCCATCAGCTAAAACAGGTTCATCTTGTAATGCAGTTTGTATTTGATTGCCCCAAAATTCGTATAAATCTTTACCCTTGGCATTGGCTAATTTTGTGCCCATTTCTAGGCGATAGGGTTGCATATAATCCAGCGGTTTTAATACGCCATATAAACCTGACAAAATGCGCAAATGCTTTTGTGCGAAGGCAAACCCAGCTTCATCCAAAGTCGTCGCATCTAGGCCAGTGTAAACATCTCCGTTAAACGCCAATACAGCTTGTTTGGCGTTTTCTGCATTAAACGGTGCTGACCATGATTGAAAGCGACTGAGATTCAGTCCTGCTAATTTATCACTGAGGCTCATTAATGAGGCAACTTCTTGCACAGAGAGTTGCTTCAATTGCTCAATCAGCAGCTTAGACTGATCTAAATAGCGCGGTTGGCTGGCGGTTTTGGTGACAGCTGGCGTTTCAAAATCTAAATTTTTAGCGGGGGATATAACAAACAACATAATGGCTAGCTTTCTTTGTAATCATCATCTTTACATTGATGCGTCTTGGTTAGGGCTTAAATCATACAACTGTGTTTATCATTGAGCAATTAAATTGCCATTACGCAATTTTACGCATTGCTGTATGATTTTTTTTCAGTCACGATTTAGTATCTATTATTTTCGAGTAAAGCAATGAAACTTATTTCAGTCAATGTCTCTCATCCACAGCCAGTTGAAATCAATGGTGATACGGTGCTAACTGGTATTAACAAAGTACCGCAAACCAAGCGTATTTGGTTAAATAAAATCAATTTAGATGGTGATGGGCAAGCTGATTTAACCGTGCATGGCGGTGAGTTTCAAGCCGTTTACAGTTACCCCGTTGAACATTATGCGCATTGGCAAACCGTATTGGGTAAAGCCTCGTTACCTTATGGTTCTTTTGGTGAGAATTTTACCGTTTCTGGCTTATTAGAAACCGATGTTTATGTGGGTGATATTTTTAAAGTCGGTAGCGCGGTGATTCAAGCAACCATGCCGCGTATCCCTTGTTTTAAACTGGCTAACAAACTCAATAGTACAGACATTATCAAAGACTTTTTATGGAGTGGTTATAGCGGGTTTTATCATAAGGTGATTGAGGAAGGCGAGGTTGGCGCGGGTGATGACATTACCTTATTGGAGCATGATGCACAAAGTATCAGTATCCGCGCGGCATTAGGGCTTTATAAACTTAAAGAAGGTGATGCCGCCGCTTTGTCGCATGCACTTAAGATTAAGAGTTTAGCGCCATTATTTGTCACTGCTTTTAGCGAGCGTTTAGCCAAATTAGATGCTGACGGATAAGAAGATACCAAGTAATATCAGCTTTTCTCAACATTCACTCAGTCGTATGCAAAATATTGGCCTTTATATCATTGGCGATGAAATTCTTTCTGGCAAACGTAAAGATGCCCATTTAACTAAAGTAATTGAGCTGCTATCCGCCCGTGGTTTACAGCTGAGTTGGGCGCATTTTTTAGGTGATGTGCCTGAACAAATCACGAGTTTATTCAAAGCCAGCATGGCACGTGGCGACATTGTGTTTAGCTTTGGTGGAATTGGTGCGACGCCAGATGACTACACACGCCAATGCGCGGCCGAGGCGGCTGGCGTGCCAATAGAAAGGCATGCAGGTGCTGTGGCTGAAATTGAAGCGCAATATGGTGAAAGTGCTTACCCAAAACGCGTATTGATGGCCGAGTTTCCGCAAGGGGCTGATTTAATTCCCAATCCAGTTAATCGTGTGGCTGGCTTTAGTATTAATGAACATTATTTTGTACCGGGCTTTCCTGAAATGGGACACCCCATGGTGGAGTGGGTATTAGAGACCTATTATCAATCGCTATTTCACCAGCAAGATTATCGAGAATCATCTATTTTAGTCACCGAAGTTGGTGAAAGCGATTTAATCGATTTAATGAATGCGATGTTGACTGAATATCCAACATTGAAGTTATTCAGCCTACCAAGATCGAATCAGCGACGCACAACCGAGCTCGGCATGAAAGGCGAAAACGCATTAGTGGAAACAGCCATGATTAAACTCAAACAAGCGATTTCTGGCCTAGGTTACCCTTGGCAGGAAATTGAATAAAACAGGCTAAGTATGCGCAGTTTCGCGCATCAAACAAACCGCAACAAAACTAATAGCAGCCATGGCTGACACATACCATCCAACCCAAGGCAAACCGCCCTGTATTGTTAGCCATTGCGAAATGCTAGGCGCAAAAGATGCGCCTAAAATACCGCCTAGCTGATAGGCTAAACCAGCACCTGTATAACGTACCGCTACTGGAAATTGTTCTGGCAAGAAAGCACCCATTGGGGCAAATGTAGCGCCCATTAACAATAGCAATAATGATAATAGGATTGTGATGCTGACAATCGAAGCATTCCCTAATAAACCATTCATGGCAAAACCTGCCGCCACTGCTAACAAGCTACTTATTAATAAAACGGGCTTACGTCCAAATTGATCAGAGAGCCAAGCTGATATTGGCGTTGCAATCGCCATCATACAAACGGAGACACAAAGCATTAGCAAGAAGTCTGACCTTGCTATTCCCAGTGTCGTAGTACCATAACTTAAGCAAAAGACCGTAGCGGTATAAAACAGGTTGTAACACACCACCATCGCCAACGCGC
>JBFJJY010000245.1:0-3198 GCA_041612055.1 Methylophilaceae bacterium
CAAGCCGCCCCATAACCCCGTTCGCATCACGCTAAGATTACTTGCTATTGGATTTTTCAGCTTAATTGGATCAGGATTCGCTAATAAATCACGCTCCCAAGCTTCTTCGACAAAGCTATACGTCACCACCTCTTGATAGCCTTGCGCTTGCATCGCATCTTTTAGCCAATGTTCACTCAATTTAGCCGCTGGCAATGGCAGCATGCTTAAACTAGCAATCGGGGTAATGGCTGGAATCTTGTCATAGCCATGTAAACGCGCCACTTCCTCTATCAAATCCGCTTCACGTTCAATATCAAAGCGATAGCTTGGTGCTTGCACAACAAAATGATCGCCCTCTACTGTAAATGAAAAGCCCAACTGTGTCAGAATTGTTCCAACAGTCTCTTTAGCAATATCAATGCCCAATACGGAGCGTACACGTGCATATCGCAAGGTAACCGCTTTTCTTTCTGGCAAGGCTGCAACGGCTTCAGTCAATGGTCCTGCATCACCACCGCAGATAGCCAAGACCAGTCCTGTCGCTCGCTCTAAGGCTTGCTTGGTATTGCCATAATCAACGCCACGCTCAAAACGATAGGAGGAGTCTGTACTTAATCCTAATCGGCGCGCTTTTCCAGCCATCACATCTGGTGTAAAAAAGGCAGCTTCTAGGAAAATATTGGTAGTTGCATCTGTAACGGATGTCGGTTCGCCGCCCATAATGCCAGCCAAGGCAATGGGACCTGAAGCGTCTGCAATCACCAAATCATCTGTTGCTAATTTTGCTTGCGTATCGTTCAGCAGCTTAATTTGCTCATGTTGCTGCGCAAAGCGCACTGAGATATCGCCATTCAGTTTATCCAAATCAAAGGCATGCATCGGCTGCCCAAGTTCCAACAATACATAATTGGTAATATCCACAATCACACTAATGCTACGCAAGCCACTACGCTCTAATGCACGCACCATCCAATCAGGAGTTTCCGCTGTTGCATTAATTCCTGCAACAACAAGACCAATATAGACAGGGCACGCAGCTGGTGCACTGACACTGACTGCAACCGTTTTGTCTGAGCTAACCTTAGCCGCATGAATAGCAGGCATATTCATGGGTGCGCCAGTGATTGCAACCACATCGCGCGCCACACCTAAAATACTTAAACAATCAGCGCGATTCGGTGTGAGCTTAATCGTATATAAGGTGTCATCTAAATTCAAATAATCACGTACATTTTGACCGACGGTTGCTGATGCAGGAAACTCTAACAAGCCATTGGCTTCTTCTGCCAAGCCTAACTCTTTAGCTGAACACATCATGCCAAATGACTCAATACCGCGCACCTTGGCTTTTTTGATCTCAAACTCAGCAAGCTTGGCACCCACCATTGCGCATGGCGCTTTTAAGCCTACGCGCGCATTTGGCGCGCCGCATACAATCTGCAACGGCTCAGCCTGTCCGACATCGACTTTGCATAATTGCAAACGGTCTGCATCAGGATGCTTTTCTGCTGCAATAATTTCACCAATGACGACATGATTAAACGGTTGTGCAACACGTTCTTGCTCTTCAACCTCTAAGCCTGCCATGGTCAAAGCATGACCTAGCGCATCTGCATCGAGTGCTGGATTTACAAACTGGCGTAACCAATGTTCAGAAAATTGCATAGTGACTCTTAATTATTAAATTTACTTAGAAAATTGGCTTAAGAAGCGCAAATCATTATTAAAGAAATGTCGCAAATCATTCACGCCATAACGTAGCATCGCTAAACGTTCAACACCTAAACCAAAAGCAAAACCTTGATATTGTTCACTGTCGATATTCACGTGTTTAAATACTTCAGGGTGCACCATGCCGCATCCACCGATCTCCAACCAACCGCCATTCCAGCTCATATCCATTTCTGCCGATGGTTCTGTAAACGGGAAAAATGAAGGGCGGAAGCGCACGGTTAGGTCATCACGTTCAAAGAAGCGTTGTAAAAAATCTTGCACCACGCCTTTTAAGTTAGCAAAACTAATTTCTTTGTCTACCCATAGACCTTCCACTTGGTGGAACATTGGCGAATGGGTTGCATCAGAATCAACACGATAAACTCGACCAGGGGCAATAATTTTTAGTGGCGGTGTTTTGTTTTGTTTTAACGCATCTTCCATGTAGTGCACTTGCACTGGGGAAGTATGCGTACGCAAAACATGGGCGCCATCGACATAAAACGTATCATGCATGGCGCGTGCAGGATGATTTTCAGGAATATTGAGTGCAGTAAAATTATAAAAATCTGTTTCAATTTCTGGACCTGTTGCCACATCAAAACCAACTGAATGGAATAGCTGCTCTATCCGTTGTAATGTTAATGACACAGGATGCAAACCACCTTGTGATTGGGCACGAGCTGGCAAAGTGACATCCAATGACTCACTCGCTAGCTGAGCTGCTTGCGCTGCATTTAAAATGGCATCGCGTCTTGCATTCAGTGCTGCTTCAACGCCTTTCTTCACAACATTAATCGCCGCACCAGCAGCTGGGCGCTCTTCTGCAGACAGCTTACCCAAGCCTTTCAGTGCCTCAGTTAAAGCGCCTGTTTTGCCTAAGTACTTTGCTTTTGCATCATCCAGAGCTGTTATGGTGTCACAAACAGCAAAATCTGCTTGGGCTTCTGAAATTAAGTGGTCTAAATTTGCCATATGGTTGTTAACTTATTTTACTCATTCAAATTTAAATGATTTTAACTTAAATGGTTTAAGAAAAAAAAAGAGGCCGCAGCCTCTTTTTTTGATAGAAATAACTACGCTGCTAAACCTGTTTTTGCTAATTCTACGAATTTTGCAAAAGCATCTTTATCAAACACAGCTAAATCTGCTAATACTTTACGATCCACTTCAACTGCTGACTTTTTCAAACCATTCATGAAACGGCTATAAGTCAAACCAAATTCACGTGCACCAGCATTAATACGGGCAATCCATAGTGTACGGAATTGACGTTTTTTCTGACGACGGTCACGGTAAGCATATTGACCCGCTTTCATTACCGCTTGCTTAGCTACGCGATAAACATTATTACGACGACCGCGGTAACCTTTTGCAGCTTTTAATACTTTCTTGTGTCTTGCACGAGCGACGACACCACGTTTTACTCTAGGCATATCATTCTCCTTATCGTGTTGGCATCATTGCGCGGACGCGCTTGACATCAGTTGATGAAATAATTTC
>JBFJJY010000246.1:0-3195 GCA_041612055.1 Methylophilaceae bacterium
GACCAGCAGGAAAGCAGTGGCCAGGCGGCATATTGGCTGGAATGGCATCGAGTAATCGTAAATAGGGTGCTGTTCCGCCGTAGCGTTGTTCGTCCCAAGGACAGTTAAACGCAGAAGTTTGCTTGAGCCCTGAAATGACAGATGGAATTAATATGGCCGCGACTGCGACGAAACGCAATCGAAGGCGCGTCCATGCTGAAACACGGCTAACTGTGCGTATCCAATCGAGCAAGACAAATACAATACAAGCCGCCGCAATCATCATGATGAAATTTTTCATGTAGACATGCATCAATTGGTTGGCAAACCAACTGTTTTTCCAGAAAAACACCTGATGCTGTGCATCAAAATAATAATCGGCAATTTGCAAATCAATATTGGTGAGTTCCGCCAATACAATAATGCATAATCCAAAGCCGATTAATGAGACATAGGCATAGCTGAATTTTTTTAAGTCATCTAATTGCGGTAGTCTATTTCTGCAACTTTCCACGATTAGACCTTACGTAAAATATAGGTACGCCACATGTGGTAGTACTTGATGAAGTCTAATTTATCAACGACCGCAAAACCATTAGCATGAAACTCTGCTTCAATGGTTTGAGCTGGAATTACGAATCGATTTTGATAATCTTTTGGTGGCCGTATTTTTTCTAGCTGCGCCCGTCTGTTTGCTTTTAGATTGCCATCGACCCAAAGCGAAATGATGACGGTATCTTTCGTGACGCGATGAAATTCCTTTAACAATCTGGCTCTATCGGCAGCTTCACCTAAGTGATGCATAAAACGCATACAAAAAATACTATCGACAAATTGATTAGTCACTGGTAAATCAAAGGCGGAGGCTTTAAATAGATTGATTCGCTTAGTGATTGCTAACGGACGATTCAACATACCGACATCCATCATGCTTTGATTAAAATCACTGGCGTGGATTTCTCTGTTAGGGTCTTCTGTTAGGACATCCCAAAAGCGACCTGTACCGCATGGTGTATCTAATACCGATTGGGGGTTTCCTGCTAGTTGTAGTGCTTTTCTAGCGATTTGATGATCGCGCCAATTAGAACATTTGCGCCAAAATCCATCATCGTGCTTTTCAAAATACTGCTGGGCGTGTTGTTGGTCGTACTTGTTAGAAAAAGCGAGTGGCGTTTCTAAATCAGGCTCAACTTTCAATGCGTAATTAAACATTAATTTCCTTAGTAATCATTAATTGACTAAGGCTATTGAGCAAGCCGCATACCAACGCTCACTATTTTAGTTTTTAATTATTTAACTCATTGTTATTATTGGTTATTTTTAAATTTAAATGATGATGACAGCATCATAAATGCCTGCAATTTTTGCATGAATCCCATCTGCCTAAGTTTAAACCATGCAATATTTGCAACCTTGAATATTAATTTTTAACTTGAATATTAATCTTGAACATTAATCTTTAATAGGTGCAGCCACCGTTTTGGTTAAAGAACGCTTTTCGTGTGAATCATTATGCGCAATAGTGCCGTCTAGTTGATGCAAGTGACCGTTGTAAGGATCGCCAACCAAAATAGTATCACCACCAAATGCTGGATTGACTAGACTTTCATCCGCGCGATAGCCGTCGTATGTCAGACCAATTAAATCAGACCACGTGTAGATAAAATCGGCATTGTCGTATTGTCGATTCCGAATAGCAGGATCAGCTAATAGTTGCGCATTTTGCCAACGAGGTGAATGCCAGACGATAAAGGGGACGGCGTACATCGGATAAGTCGGCGCGCCCTCATTACGCCCTTTAAATGTATGTGGCGCAGAGTCATACACATCCTCGCCGTGATCAGAAAAATAGACCAGTAGGCTTTGCGCATCATTGTTGGTTGATTGTTTTAATTGGCTAATCAGCGAATGGACAATGTAATCGTTATAGCGCACCGCATTGTCATATTCATTAACCAATTCCACTTTGTCTGGCTCTGCCGCGATAACCGCTGGAATGCCTTGCGCGTCTTTATAGAAATTGTAGTCATCTGGATAACGATAGGCGTACTTCATATGCGTTCCAAGCAAATGCACAACAATCAGTTTCTTTTCATCTTTTTTTAATAACTTTTCTGCATAGGGCGCGAGCACTTTTTCATCAAAACTATAGGCGTTTTGACGGCGAGCATGATTCAAAAACACTTGCTCATCGGCCTGTTTTGCAAATGTGGTGAGCATCGTATTACGTTGCGTTAAGGTCTGCTGATTGGTAATCCAATAGGTTTTATAGCCAGCTTGTTTCATGATGGCAATGAGTGAAGGCGTTGTCTTATATAGGTCTGGTTGCGCTTGATCGGCAAATGTGAGCACTTGCTCAAGGCTTTCGATGGTGTTTGGTCTAGAAGCAAACACATTGTTAAAAACCGTCAACTCATCTTGCATGCTAGATAGCTTTGGCGTGGTGTCTCGTGCGTAGCCATACAAACCCATGTGCATACGTGTCGTCGATTCACCAATGACAAGTACAACGGTAGTCGGTAATGTTTTCTTTGTTTCTGTTAAATTTTTTAACGCTGGGATTTGATCTAAATTCAGCAATTGCGCCTCTACTTCTTTTAACTCTCGCTGATAATCGCTATAACCAAACCCAAGCTGCCACGGTGGCGCAGCTGATAAATGTCGATTTAAATTTTTATAAGCTGCATTCACATCATGATATTGAATCGCGCGCTTGACTGGCGTTAAAAAAATCAGTGTCAAGATAATCAGACTGGTGATGATGGCAGGTTTTCTGCTGTGTTCTTCGGGTTTAATGTTGGTCCAAATATAAATAGGCACGACTGTAAATACAACATAGGCCAGCACGACACTGACCGATAAATAATTGAGTAAATACTCTGTTGACTCAGATTGATTGGATTCAAAAATGATAAACATCAAACTTTGCGTGAGCTCTTGATGATAAATGAGGAAGTAGCCAAAACCAGGCAACGCAAATAGCCATAGCATGACACCTAAACCTGCTGTTATTTTTTTGACGTTTTGCGGAAACAGCAGCACAGGAACCATCCATAAAAATGCCGTAATTGTGGCATCTTTAAACCCTTCAAAAGAGGCTGCACAAGATACACTGATGAGGAACTGGGTCATACTGGTCAGATACCAAAATAATAAAAAGGAAAATAGGGTTGGTTTCTTGATGAATGATTGTTTCATAGCTTGCTTTTGATACCC
>JBFJJY010000247.1:0-3171 GCA_041612055.1 Methylophilaceae bacterium
AAATAAAATAACAGCGCCGAAAGGAGAAATGAGTTTGTTGAGCATAGTATTCATCAATCTATTGAGTTGAAATTAACATGTAATGAGAGGATTGCACTCATCTACTTTTAGCGCATTAACACGGTTTACTATCGCCAAAAACTTAGGTGCATTTTCATAGCCAATGACACGAATCGGTTTGATTTCTTGCCCAGAACGATTAAAGAAAATAATTCCTGGAGGACCAAATAAATTAAACCGATGTAACAAAGCCAGGTCTTCTGGCGTATTCGCTGTGACATCTGCCTGTAATAAAACAGCATCTTTAAGTGCTGCTTGCACCGCAGGATCACTAAAAGTGAGTAGCTCCATCTCTTTGCAAGACGTACACCAGTCGGCATAAAAATCGAGCATGACAATTCGACCTTTTGCGCTATCAATACGCGCATCAAGCTCGGCTGTATTTTTAACGCGAACAAAAGGTAAATGAAGTGTGCTTGGTTTGCTATTGGAAAAACTTAAGCCACCCAATGGTTGTAGCGGTGATTTAGCACCTGACACGGCACCGATTAACATGGCGATGCCGATAATGAGTAGCATGATGCCAATCCCTTTCCAAAAGCGCATCCATGGGTGTGATCTGCCCGTATTAACATCTAATGGCAAACTGTCTAAGGCATGCAAATAGACAGCAGGAATAATTAATAAAGCCGACCACAACAACATTTGTACACTGATTGGAAGAATAGGAGAAACGATAAAAATGGCTACGGCTAGCATGATGACACCAAACAGGTTACGTACCGCGGTCATCCAGACACCTGCTTTGGGTAGCACGTGTCCTGCTGATGCACCGATTAATAATAGTGGCACACCCATACCAATTGATAGAGCAAATAACGCGATACCACCCAGCACAACATCACGCGTTTGGCTAATATAAAGTAAAGCACCAGCTAATGGTGCGGCAACACATGGGCTAACAATCAGAGCAGAAATGATGCCCATGACAAATACGCCGAGGAATTGCCCGCCTTTTAGTTTGTTCGATGTTTTAACCATGCGCTCTTCAATCGCACTGGGCAAACGTAGTTCATAAAAGCCAAACATGGAAAAAGACAAGACAACGAAAATCAAAGCAGTCGCGGTGAGCATCCATGGGCTTTGCAATGCATTACTCAATAATTGTCCTGACAAGCCTGCCGCAATTCCTGCAATGGTGTAACTGAGTGCAATGCCTAACACATAAGCGAGGGAAAGATTAAAGCTATGCAGACGGCTGATTTCTGCTTTGTGCGCTTTTTTATCGCCAACGATAATGCCCGATAAAATAGGAATCATCGGCAATACGCAAGGGGTAAAAGATAGCAATAAACCAAAGCCAAAAAAACCTGCAGCAATGAGCCATAATTGACCACTTTTTAACAAGCTGGTCGCCTCATCTTCACTGCTATTAGCCGTTTTGGTATTGGTTGCCGCTGGCGCTATCGCTGCGTCAGATAGGTTGATATTGACTGTTTTTAGTTGGGGGGCGTAGCACAGACCTTTTTCGCTACAGCCTTGAAAGCGCGCATGAACTACTAAATCTTGTGCGGCATCGGCAATTTGAAGGTGAGCAATAAAATCATGATGATAGACTTCTTGTTTGCCAAAGTTAGGATCATCTTTCATGTCGCCTGCTGGCAAATCAATCGCGCTAATAGTGCCTGATGTTGCATCTTTTATTTCAAACTGTATGCGGTCTTTATATAAATAATAACCTGGTGTGACTGTAAATCTGGCTTCTAAAGTATTGCTGCTTGTGGCTGTCATGCTCAGCTTAAAAGCTTCATCAGGATGCAAGAATTTTTCTTCGTCGCTATCAGTAAACACACCAAAGCCACTACTGCTTTCAGCAACACTGTTTTGAACAATCCCAAATTGCAACACAATGAGCAACACCGTGCTGAGTGAAACTACTAAAGCTGAAAAACGTCTTAACATCATTATCCTATTGAAAGTTGCTTATTAATCCATTGTAAATAAGCATTATAACCACCATGTACATGGAGTGCGATGATGTCAGGAAGTTCGTATGGGTGCATGTTTAAAATAAGGGCTTCCACTTTGGTATAGCAATCTTGGCTTGTTTTAATATGAAGCGGAAACTCAGTTTGCGTTTCTGTTTCACCTTGCCATTCATAGACAGATAAGCCAGCTGCGCCAATATTTACACAGGCGGCTAGTTTAGCTTTAATCAGTGCTTTAGCAATACGTTCAGCGCAAGCCTGATCTGGCACATGTGTTAATACGACTATGCTATTATTTTTTAAGATGTTATTTTTTGAGATGTTACTTTTTAAGTTGTCGTTTTTCGTCATATGATGTTTAGGCATTGTTGCTGATGTTATTCAATGTTTTCATCCGTTAAGGAATTTATGCGTTTATTGATCTTACTTATTTTACTTGCTTTTCCAATTGCAGAAATTTATTTACTCATTCAATTAGCCGATGAATATGGTTGGTGGCTATTATTTTACTTGGTCGTGATTACCTATCTTGGCTTACAACTGATTAAAGGTGAAAAGCAAATGATCTCGGCCAAAATGATGCAAAGTATGCAAGCTGGCGGCAGTCCTTTTAAAGCAATCATGGGAAGCGCACGCAATTTAGTGGCGGGTATTTTATTGGTCATACCAGGCATTATTACCGATATGATTGCTGTCATTTTATTACTCATTCCTATTCAGCAGGTCAAGGTGGATGCAAGTTCAGGCAGTTATCAAACAGGTAGTGGAACAGATGGAACAGGCTTTGAGGGTAGCTATCGAAAAGCCAATACTCGCCCAGCCAACGATGACATTATTGAAGGTGAATACGAAGAAATAAAAGAGTCTACACCTGATGAAACAATCATCTCTATTGATAAAGATACAGAAAAATAAGCAATTATTTAGGAAAGACAGATGGCAAAAGTCACCATACAATCAAGCGCTCATTCATTTGAAGTAAAACCAAGCCAAACCGTATTAGAAGCCGCGATTGAGCATGGCATCAACCTGCCATACGGCTGTCGTACAGGTTCATGTGGCTCTTGTAAAGGTAAAGTGATTGCAGGCAAAGTCATGCATGATGACTATCAAGGTAGTGCCATGACTGAGGCTGAGCACGCCGCAGGTCATGCCCTGTTTTGTCGCGCCAGACCATTAGAAG
>JBFJJY010000248.1:0-3167 GCA_041612055.1 Methylophilaceae bacterium
ACTTATCCGATAAAATTGGTTTTGAGTACTCCAAAATGCACTCATCGGATGCGGTAAAAGATTTTATTGCAAATCTAGAAAGTATTCGCAATAACAACCCGAAGAAACCTAAGGTCGTCAGTGTTATTTTAGATGGTGAGAATGCGTGGGAATATTATCCTTATAACGGATTCTACTTCCTAAAAGAGTTATATGAAGCGTTAGTCAATCACCCTGACATTATCATGTCTACTTTTAGCGATATCGTCGAGTTAAAAAAGACAGGCCACTTTGCGCCTGCGCCAGTTTTGCCTCAGATTGCAGCAGGCAGTTGGGTTTATGGCACTTTTAGCACATGGATAGGTGATAACGATAAAAATGCGGCTTGGGATTTGTTATGTGAGGCAAAAAGGGTATACGACAATGTGATTCATACCTTGGATGCTGAAAAACAAATTGCATGCGAGCGACAACTCGCTATTTGTGAAGGCTCTGATTGGTTTTGGTGGTTTGGTGACTACAACGCCTCAGATAGTGTGAAAAGCTTTGATCAACTCTATCGCAGAAACCTCATTAATCTCTATGAATTACTAGGGCAACCAGTACCAGAAAATCTATATCAGGCCATTAGTGAGGGTGGTGGAAACGCAGAAAACGCAGGTACGATGCGTAGGGGGCAGGATGCCTAAAGACGCTAACAATAATAAAAAACAAGCCGGTGTTTTATTACATATCAGTTCTTTACCCACTGGAAATTTAGGCCAAGATGCTTATCAATTTGTCGATTTTCTAGCTTCATGCGGTGTCAGCGTCTGGCAAACATTGCCTATTAATATGCCGCATGCTGATAATTCACCATATCAATGTGTATCAGCCCATGCAGGCAACACGGCCTTTATTAGCTTGCAACAGTTAATAAAGGAAGGTTTGATCAGTCAATTGGATGCAGAGCATGAACATGCGTATGCGCTTAACTTAGCCTATCAGCATTTTTTAACCAAAGGCTCACACAAAGCATTTAACGATTTTTGTCAGCAGCATGCCAATTGGCTAAATGACTTTTCGCTGTACATAGTGTTAAGAAGAAAATTCAACCTTGCGGGGTGGGATCAGTGGGATGCGCCCTACAAAAATCGTGATGCTAACGCACTAGAAGCATTTAAAAAAGAGCATGCGGCAGCAATTGAGCAGGTGAAATTTAATCAATATTTGTTTTTTAAACAATGGGATGCATTAAAAACCTATGCTAATGCAAATAAAGTTGCCTTATTTGGTGATATTCCAATTTTTGTCGCATACGACAGTGCAGAAGTGTGGGCGCAACCGCATTTATTTAAACTCGATGAAAACAATACCATGACAGTTGTGGCAGGTGTGCCACCTGATTACTTCTCTGAAACGGGTCAGCGCTGGGGAAATCCACACTACGATTGGGATGAAATGGCAAAAGATGGCTACGCATGGTGGGTTGCTCGGATGCGAACACAATCTGAGCTGTTTGATTTGGTTAGAATTGACCACTTCCGTGGTTTAGAGGCTGCTTGGGAAATTCCAATTGATGAACAAACAGCAATCAATGGTAGCTGGGTTAATGCACCAGGCGATGCGCTATTGGCGGCTATTTACTCGCAATGCCCTGATATTCACTTAGTCGCAGAAGATTTGGGGATTATTACTGAATCTGTTGACGCATTACGTCTTAAATACAACATGCCTGGCATGAAAATTTTACAATTTGCTTTTGGTGGTGATGAAACCAATCCTTATTTACCTGAGAATATTGAAGAAAATAGCGTTGTGTACACAGGCACTCATGATAATGACACCACGCTGGGCTGGTATCAGCAAGCCGACCAAGCGGTAAAAGATCATCTGCATCATTATTTGGAAACTGAGCAGCCTGACATGCCATATGCATTGATTGTTTTAGCCTTTTCCACGCAAGCAAAGCTAGCGATAGTGCCAATGCAAGATATTTTGGCTTTAGATGGTGCTCATCGCATGAATACACCTGGCACAATCGAAAATAACTGGGCGTGGCGCTTTACTTGGGAACAGCTAACACAAGCACATCAACAACAGTTCAAACAAACTGTGCAAAATGCAGATCGTGCATGCCATGGCTAAAGCAATTGGTATTGATGTTGGCGGAACTAATCTTCGTATTGGTGTGTTTAAAGGTATTGATTTAATAGCAGAGCAGCGTATTCAAGCTGATTTCTCTCAAATTTGTAAAAGCAATGCGCCAGAAATCGCTTGGCAAACCATCCTCAGCGTTACTACAGCAGGTATACAACAGGTTATTACTCAGCACCCAGAAATAGAACACATCGGTATTGGCTTTCCTGGCTTTATCGACCCATACACCCATGCCGTTGCCCAATCACCAAATTTACCAGGGTTAAATAATGTGAATCTGGCGCATGACTTAGCAAGCCTGCTACAGAAAAAAGTAGTAGTGGAAAACGACGCCAATGCTGCCGCTTTTGGTGAATATTGCCTAGCAGGAAAGCCTGCAACAGGCTTGATTTATTTAGGCTTAGGCACTGGCGTTGGTGGCGGTTTAATCCTCAATGGCCGACCCCACGTAGGCCATCATGGCTGTGCAATGGAAGTAGGTCATATCACGGTTGTGCCAGAAGGGCGCTTATGCGGTTGTGGCAATTTAGGCTGTATGGAGCAATACGCCTCCGCCAGTGGCGTGAGTTTAAGTTACCAAGAAGCAACACAACAACAGCTTACAGCAGCTGAAATTGCCTCCTTGGCACAACAGGGCGATGGTGATGCGATTCAAGCATACAACATAGCAGCTAACGCCTTAGCACAAGCACTTGCCAGTATTTTAAAAGTGGTTGATGTGCAACATGTGGTTATCGGCGGCGGCATGGCGGGCGCTTGGAATTTAATGGAAAAAACCTTTTATCAACGCTTGAATCACGATTTAATACCAGTTTTAGGACAAAAAGTGAAAGTAGAAATATCAACTGCGCAAGACATAGCAGGCATGTTAGGTGCCGCAATGTTAGCGGTCAACGATTAATTACTTTTATATGGCGTGCCGCACGCGGCGTCTTACGCAAGTTGACTTAGTTAGTGTGCTCAATCATTGTTACTTGTGGACAAACAAGTTGCCCATCTTACATGGCTAAAACTGCAACGCCACATACCTAGCGCCATAGCTTTGAGAC
>JBFJJY010000249.1:0-3133 GCA_041612055.1 Methylophilaceae bacterium
CGTGCACCCAGCAAAAACAGAGGTGCGGTTTAGAGATGGGCAAGCCATTCATCGCTTTATTTTTCATGCCCTGAATAAAGTATTAGCAACGCCAACAGGTGAATCCAATGCAGTGACAGCGGGGCAAGCCTCACATAACCCCTTTATGTCGAGTAAACCAGCGGATTACGGATTTACGTCTCAGCAATACCCAAGATATCAATCACAAATCAATTTGACGGCTAATCAAACGGCAGATTTCTATGAAAAATTATATGGTCAACCTGAAACGCAACCGACAAATACCAATGCATTCACCAATTTACAAAGCGATCAGACTAGCAGACAACCCGAGCGCTTAGATAGTGAAGCGACAGAAGAGCACCCGCTTGGATTTGCTTTAGGTCAGATTCATGGTGTTTATATATTGGCACAAAACGCTCAGGGTTTAGTGGTGGTTGATATGCATGCAGCCCATGAGCGTATTATGTATGAGCGGTTAAAACAGGCCTTAGATGATAAAGCGGTGCCTATGCAACCTTTACTCTTGCCTGTTAGTTTTAATGCAGATAGGCTTGAAGTGGCAACGGTTAATGATGTGCTTGCTTCTGGCGAAAATACGTTGGCGCAATTGGGGTTTGATATTGCTGTATTATCGCCTACGACATTGGCTGTGCGAGCGGTGCCAACATTATTACAAAAAGCAGATGCGGTTTCATTGGCACGCGATGTTTTGCGTGAGTTAAGTGAGTATGGTGCGAGTAGAGTGCTGACCGATCAACGCAATACCTTATTAGGCACAATGGCTTGTCACGCGGCAGTCAGAGCTAATCGCATTTTAACAATTCCAGAAATGAATGGTTTACTACGAGATATGGAAAAAACTGAGCGTTCTGGGCAGTGTAATCATGGTCGGCCAACTTGGTTTCAAGTGAGCATGAGTGATTTGGATAAGATGTTTATGCGCGGTAAATAAAGGGTTTACGCTGTCATGCGCTTAATCCAGCGCCAAATAATACTGTCTGGAATTTCTAGACCATTCATAATATAGTTGAACGTTTTCGTATTATTCATAGATGCTGGTAATGTCACCTTAGCATCATAAGTGCCGCAGAATAAAATACAGTCACCCGCAACAACGACCATATCTTGATCAGGCACAAGGAAAGACTCACCATTTCTGACTAGTAACAGCGGTACTAATTTGAGCGTTTTTTCTCGATTAGCAGGGTCTTGCATGAGGTTTTTTAACCTCACTAACATGCCGCTTTCAATGTATTCACTCACTGCAAGTGCATTATTTTCATCTATCGTAATCGCAAAAGTTTCTGGTACTGTTTCGCCAACAACATCGACCAATTGGCTAATTAAACTATTGGCCCATTGATTGTTTTGGTGACGTACCAACGCCAAGAACTCTGCTAATAGTGGCGTGAGCATATGCGCCAAACATTCATGCGCGATAATGTCAGTTGGCTGCATGGTGATATTGGCGCCAAACTTTTTAAATAGTGCACTATTATTACGATTATTTTTACGCACAATCAAGAACAGGTTGGGGTTTAACTCTTTAGCTGTCATGACAATGGATAGGTTATTAATATCATTGTCTGTACCAGCCACAATGCCACATGCATCTTCAATCCCTGCTTCTAACAGCGTACTGGCTTCAGTACCACTGCCAACAACACACTTTTCACATTCCGTTAAATCTGGCATGGCCTCAATAATGGTCGTAGTGAGGTGTTCGCGCTCTAAGTTTTCTACAACTGATTTACCAAAACGACCATAACCACAAACTAACCAATTGCCCCTAGGTGGATTTTCTGGTGGAGGCAATGTATCGCCAGGCACGCCAGTTAACCATTGATGCAAAATGTACGTGCCCAATGCATGTACACGCATGGCGAGTTGTTCACCAAATAAAGTGTATGGATTGATAATATGATCAGTACCAAATGAAGCCATATTGGCTGCAATGTCTTTACGCTCTGCACGGGCCAATACACGTAATTTTGGCTGCATTAATTTAACCGAAACTGACACGGCAAGATTGACATCATCATTGTCTGTCAGTGTAACAACACCGCTACAATTAGGATTGTAAATACCAGCACGTATGAGATTTTCTGGTAGTTTGGCATCGGCACAAAGACTTAAGATGATGTTTCTTGTATCGGTTAATTCTAGTTCATTAAGCCGATCTTGATTTTGTTCAATCACGACAACTCGCATGCCTTTTTCATCGAGAATACGTGTAAGCAGGCTGGCAGACTGACCGTAGCTACATAAAATGAAGAAAGGCTCTTGCAATCGACGTACATTACGCGCAAGGCGCTCTGCAGAAACTGTTTGGCGCAAGCTGACATCTTGCAGTAAAGAAATGATTTTACCGATGGCATAAAACCAAGGAATAACGGTAAAGTAGATTGAAAAAGTCATCCATAAGCGTTGTGCTTGGCTATATGGAAATGGCACTTCACCAAATCCGATGGTTGTTGCGGTATAGCTAATCACATAAAACGCTTGGAAAATACTCATATACCAAGTATTACCTTGGTCATCCACGCCAGGCATTAGCGTGAGGCCGATTGTTGCAATTGCAAAACTGACAATAATCAGAATAATTGGTCGCCTGAGGCGACGCAGAATCATGAAGAGAATGCTATTCATTGTTGAATATAGCGTTTCTTATTGAACCAGAGTAGATGATTAGATTATCGGCGTTGGCTAATGGTTTCAGAAATAAGCAATACCACAGAGACAAAGTTAGCCATTAATGCACCGCCCGAAAGTGAGACGATGTATACCATTAAGCTAGAAATATCCATGGCATCTTGTAACGCAGCCCATAAAATCGCTGCACTGATGAGTTGTAAATCGGCTGCCAAGCTAGTTGATAGCAAAATTGCGCCAACTTGTGTGCGATCGCCAAATTTAAGTACAGTCGCAATTAAACTCACAATGATAGCCGCGTATAATTCATAGACATGATGGTGGCTGGGATTGTCGATATCACCAATAAAGAAGCCAAAATTGAGCGTCATTGCGAGTACAATAAAAAAACCAAAAACAACTTTTTCCATATTCATAATAATCCACCATTACTTGCTGAGCTCAATAAAAGACAACTCAATTAATTAGGTCTTAAAGC
>JBFJJY010000250.1:0-3126 GCA_041612055.1 Methylophilaceae bacterium
ATTACGAATGACTACAGAAACCCTACAGTCTAAAATTAAAACGAATAATTTAGACTTCTACTATGGCAAGTTCCATGCACTAAAAAATGTGAACTTGGATATTCCCGCCAGTAAAGTAACGGCTTTTATTGGTCCATCAGGTTGCGGAAAATCAACATTATTGCGAACATTTAATCGCATGTATGAGCTTTATCCTAAGCAACGTGTTGAAGGAAAGATTTTGCTTGATGGCAGCGATATTCATGACAAAAATCAAGATATCAATATTTTGCGTGCAAAAGTAGGGATGGTATTCCAAAAGCCAACCCCTTTCCCGATGTCTATTTATGACAATATTGCCTTTGGTGTTAAGTTATATGAAAACTTATCTAAACGTGACATGGATGATCGTGTTGAATGGGCATTAAAAAAGGCTGCATTATGGAGTGAAGTAAAAGATAAACTCAACCAAAGTGGTGGCAGTCTATCTGGTGGCCAACAACAACGTTTATGTATTGCGCGCTGTGTGGCGGTCAAACCGAATGTATTGCTATTGGATGAGCCCTGCTCTGCATTAGATCCGATTTCTACCGCACGCGTTGAAGAACTGATTCATGAACTTAAAAAAGACTATACGATTGTAATTGTGACGCACAACATGCAACAAGCAGCACGTGTTTCTGATTACACCGCGTATATGTATTTAGGTGAATTGATTGAGTTCAATAACACAAACGATATCTTCATTAAGCCAAATGATAAGCGTACTGAAGATTACATTACTGGCAGAATCAGCTAAATTAACAACTAACCGATCAGTTAGGATTATAAATGAACGAGAACACACACCTTTCGACCCAGTTTGATGCAGACTTAGAACGCTTGCGTAGCAAAGTGCTTGAAATGGGCGGCTTAGTTGAATCACAAATCAATATGACAACCAAAGCCTATGCAGATAACAATATCGAGGCGGTATTAGATGTATTAGAAAATGATTCCGAAGTGAATGCCTTTGAAAAATCAATTGATGATGATTGCATTCATATCATTGCCAAACGCCAACCAACAGCATCTGATTTACGTCTAGTCATGTCCATCAGTAAAATGGTGACTGACCTTGAGCGCTCTGGCGATGAAGTTAAAAAGATGGCCAAAAGTATCCGCCGTATTCAAGAACGTGATGTTACCGTGCTCAAAGCAACAACGGATGTAAGACATTTGGCTCAAGCCGCAAGTGCGCAAATTAGAAGTGCATTAGATACTTTTGCTAGACTGGATGCGGATGAAGCAAGAACTGTAATTGAGACAGATGATGCACTTGATATCGAGTTTAAATCGATTGTAAGACAATTAATTACCTATATGATGGAAGATCCACGCACCATTACAACGGCGCTTGACATCATCACCATCGCTCGCGCGATTGAACGCGTGGGAGACCATGCAAAAAACCTGGCTGAACAAGTGATTTATATTGTTGAAGGTCGCGACATTCGTCACTTAGCAGACGAGAGTTAATCCGCATGTTGATTAAATCTAGGCCTTGGGTGTACATAGCGTCCAAGGCTTATTTTTTGATTAGCCACCACACATCAACCCAACCATAGTGAAGTAGATAAAACCATTTTTGATAATATTGATACCGCAATGAAAAAACCACTTTCTAATTTACTAAACCGTGACTTAAGCATTTTAAGTTTTAACGAGCGCGTTTTATCGTTAGCACAGCGAGAAGACTATCCGTTATTAGAACGGCTAAGGTTTTTATGTATTGTTGCCTCTAACTTAGATGAGTTTTTTGAAGTGCGCATGGCAGCTCAATTAGAAGCGTTGCAGAATGGCTTGATTACTGAGCAAGTGAATGCAGAAACCTATGAAGCTATTTCGCAAAAAGCACATGGGTTAGTCGCAAAACAATACTATCTCTTTGAAAATGAGTTAATGCCTGCGTTAGAAAAACAGGGTGTAGCGTTGGTTTCTAGTCACTTACGCACGGCAGAACAAAAGAAATGGGTAGCACAGTATTTTCAGGCAGAAGTTAAACCGCTCTTGCTACCTATTGCATTAGACCCTTCACACCCATTTCCACAAGTTGCCAATAAAGCACTGCATTTTATCGTTGAGCTTGAGAATAAATCGGCTAAAAAGACGCCATCAATTGCCATTGTTCGTGTGCCTCGTGTGCTACCAAGAGTCACCAAACTACCGTCGCGCGTGAGCAAAAAACAACAGTGTTTTGTTTCGTTAACCAGCATTATTCGTGCGCATTTGCCCGACCTCTTTCAGGGCGCAAAAATTGTTAACTTTTCTCAATTCAGGGTCACTCGAAACTCTGATTTAGATGTTGAAGATGATGTGAGTAATTTGCGAATGGCTCTGCGTGAAGAACTCGCATTCAGACCTTATGGAGAACCTGTCCGTTTGGAAGTAACGATTGATTGTGATGAATCATTATCAACTTTCCTACTAGAACAGTTTGCGTTACCGACTTCTGCTTTGTATAAAGTGAATGGGCCCGTCAATCTTGGCAGGCTGATACAGCTACCTGATTTAGCGGGTGATGCGAAGTTGCTTTTCCCGACGTTCACCCCAGCTTGGCCTAAAAGTTTAGCTGCGAATAAGTCTATGTTCTCGCAACTTAAAAAGCGTGATGTGCTGATTCATCAACCTTTTGAGAGTTTTGAAGCGGTTATTCAACTACTACAAGAAGCGGTGCATGATCCAGACGTATTGGCTATCCACCAAACCATTTATCGTGCTGGCTCAGATCCACGCATCCTTAATTTACTGCAAACAGCTGTACAACGCGGCAAAGAAGTATTAGTGGTTGTCGAGCTAAAAGCACGGTTTGATGAAGAAGCCAATATTAACTGGGCAGAAGCATTAGAATCGATTGGTGCACAAGTAGTGTATGGGATTGTTGGCTTAAAAACACATGCTAAGATGTTGCTCATTATGCGAAGAGAAGGCCGCGCTATCAAGCGTTACGCCCATGTATCTACTGGTAACTATAACCCAAAAACAGCAAAACTATATACCGACCTTAGCATGCTCACGAGTGACCTCACCATTACGAGAGAAATTGAACAGTTATTTAGGCATTTAACCAGTGAACTCCCATTACCTAAAATGCGCAAACTACTGGTC
>JBFJJY010000251.1:0-3095 GCA_041612055.1 Methylophilaceae bacterium
AACTTTGACAGGTTTAATCACAGGAACAATTGCTGGCTCTGGTACAGGCTCAGGCGCTGGCGGTGCAATAATGCTAACGGCGATTGGCGTTGCTGGCTGCGTCACAGACGGCAACACATCATGATTCATCATGAGATAGAGCAAACCCACATGACCTGCTATCACCAATGTCAAACCTATCGGCTTTTTATAGCTGAACACCTTTACTGCATCGGGCCTCGCTGATGTTAACGGCAACAAACCAAAAGACAAATCACCCATTGATTTGTCTTTACTCGATTGACTTTTCACATGTAAATCATAATCATCCCACGCCGTATGATCTTTATTTGCTTTAAGCGGAATAAATCCTGCTGGATGTTTTAATAAAAAACTTGCGCTCAATGGATGCCCCCTACTTTAACCATCTCTGTTTCAAATCTTTCTTTTTCTGTTTTGTAATAGCGCAATCGTAACTCTGCATCTTGAATCAGTTCACTGAACAATTCCAAATCTTGCGCATGCAATCGCAAACTAACTGGTCCAACCTCTAACTCAACCACATTACATGCTTCACAATATTCAATTTGTCCACTTTGGTTTTTGTTCAGCGTAATGCGTTTATGTGTATTCTTTGGATTCATGGCTTTTCTTCTTAAAAAAGTTGAAATAATCAGCAGTATTGCTTGGCTTTAGTTAAGATTAATTTTCTTTGCCTAGTAATGGCTAAGGTATAACGCTCACCTGCATGCAAAATTAATATTTCGTTGGCGTCGCCAAATAATTTTTCAGTGCTTAATTTTTTAATCGGTATACAGTTAGCGTCTGATTGCTCATTCAAATCAAGCGTACTGTCACTATCAACCTGATGCTCAATTTCCATTAATTTAATGCTCACTCTATCTTTAGTTATTTTTAAAAAAGTGGCCGCCTTACATTGACTCATCATCAAATGCAACCACAAGATCGTTCACGATCTAAGGAGATACATATCACTATGTATTTACAACATCTAAGATGGGTTAGGGCCATCTTAAATTCTTTTACTAGCATTTATTGCTAGCGCTTTATTCGCTTACATCAACTCAACCACAAATAACAAATATCAACTCTTCCATCCCAAACAACCGTTTAGACTCTCCTAACAATGGCGACTCAATTACCTTCAGTGCCAATTGAGTAAATCTAGAAAACATTGCGATCAACATATTTTCAATAGACATATCAGAATAAAAAAATCGGGCCTAAAGGTTTTAAAGTGCGTCGATAATAGTTTATGGTGCCAATTTTTAATATTTAATGATAATGATAATGATAATGATTCTTATTAATTAAGTAAAGCGCTACTTCATTCTTATTTCCGCTTGCATCGCCAGCCGTGCCGCTGCTTTTCGCATCATTTCGTTCATACGCATAAAGTTAATCGCGTTCAGCTTTAATGAAGTGCCACCAATTTCCAATACTACAGTGTCTTGGCGTTGGTCATAAATCACCTTATAGCGCTCATTGCTAGGTAAATTTGCCTTGCTCATCACTTGGACTCTATTCATTGCCAACTCCTTAACTATGTATTTAAGTTAATGAATGATAATGATTATCATTTACAATGTCAAGTGCTTGTCAAATAAAACAATTGCAAGCTCTTTTCTTGACCAAATATGTTCAAACAGTTATTGTGTAGGGTTCGTACAAAACACCTAAAATATTAGATTTATGAATCAGGATTCCACCACCCCCGATCAGCATGAAGAAGTGAACGCTCAATTTACAGGCGCTGAAATTCTGATCAAATGTCTCCATGCGGAAAACGTCAAATTTGTGTTTGGCTATCCAGGTGGCGCTGTGCTCAATATTTATGATGCGATTTATCAACAAGATCAATTCGAACACATTTTAGTCCGTCATGAACAAGCCGCGCTTCATGCAGCTGATGCCTACTCACGTGCGACTGGTGAAGTCGGCGTTGCGCTGGTGACATCTGGCCCTGGCGCAACCAATGCAGTGACTGGCATTGCGACCGCATATATGGACTCTATTCCTTTGGTTGTTATTAGTGGTCAAGTGCCCACTTACGCCATTGGTGAAGATGCTTTCCAAGAGTGCGATACCGTTGGTATTACACGCCCTTGCGTTAAACATAATTTTTTAATTAAAGACATTAACGACATTGCACCCGTGATGAAAAAAGCATTCCATGTGGCTGCAACGGGTCGCCCTGGTCCTGTGCTTGTGGATATTCCTAAAGACATTACCGCGACATTAAATAAGTTCGACTATCCAAAAAAAGTGGAAATGCGCTCGTATAATCCGATTACAAAAGGGCATGCGGGTCAGATTAAAAAAGCACTTAAACTACTAGCCGAAGCGAAACGTCCAATGATTTACACTGGCGGCGGTGTCGTGTTGGGCAATGCTTCAGCAGAACTCACACAGTTTATTCAGTCCATGGGCTTTCCAACCACCAGCACATTAATGGGCTTAGGCGGCTACCCTGCAACCGACAAACAGTCGTTAGGTATGCTTGGCATGCATGGCACCTACGAAGCGAATATGGCGATGCAAGAATGTGACGTGTTGCTCGCGGTTGGCGCAAGATTTGATGACCGCGTGATTGGAAATCCTGAACACTTTTTAAGTCGTCCACGCACAATTATTCACATTGATATTGATCCGTCATCCATTTCAAAACGAGTGAAAATTGATGTACCAATCGTCGGTGATGTTAAATCGGTATTAACAGACTTAAATGCGCTCATTAAAGAGGAAAAGCCTACTCAAAATACAGCCGCATTAGCGGATTGGATGAAACAAATTGAAGCATGGCGAAGCAAACGGTATTCAGATTTTACGCTGGATGAAAAATTGATTAAGCCACAACAAGTAATTAAGACGCTGTATGAAGTCACTAAAGGCGATGCGTTTATTACATCAGACGTTGGGCAACATCAAATGTGGGCAGCGCAATATTATCCTTTCGACAAACCACGTCGTTGGATTAACTCTGGCGGTTTAGGCACAATGGGCGTTGGCTTGCCGTATGCAATGGGCGTTCAATTAGCCTACCCAGAAGCGCAAGTGGCTTGTATAACGGGTGAAGCGTCTATTCAAATGTGTAT
>JBFJJY010000252.1:0-3084 GCA_041612055.1 Methylophilaceae bacterium
CTTCAATATCTTGAATCACGCCAATTTCATTGTTAACTAACATCACTGATGCCAGCACCGTATCTGGACGGATAGCCGCTTTAAATTTTTCAATATCAACCAAACCATTGTCTTCAGGCTCTAAAAAAGTAGATGAAAAGCCTTGGCGCTCTAATTCGCGCACAGGGTCAATCACCGCTTTATGCTCAGTCGCAACGGTAATAATATGTTTACCTTTACCACTATAAAAATGTGCGGCACCTTTAATAGCAAGGTTGTTAGATTCAGTTGCACCAGAAGTCCAAACGATTTCTCTTGGATCAGCATTGACTAGCTTAGCCACTTCTTCGCGTGCATTTTCTACCGCCTTTTCTGCAGTCCAGCCGTATGGGTGGCTACGTGAAGCGGGGTTGCCATACTGTTCTGTTAAGTATGGAATCATTTTCTCGGCAACACGCGGATCAACTGGCGTTGTCGCTGAGTAGTCTAAATAAATTGGCATTCTTTCCATTACGTTATTGCTTCCTTAAATTAATAATTCTTTATTAAGCGGCTACTGCCGTCATTTGTCTTAAATCCTGTAGTGCTTGTTTTAATGCGATTAAAAATGAGCTGACTTGTGCTGATGTATTTTCAGCATTAAAACTAACGCGTATGGCGCCACGCGCGACATCAGCATCAACACCCATGGCTAACAGTACATGGCTAGGCTCACTGCTGGCGCTAGAACATGCAGAACCGCTAGCAACAGCAAATCCTAACTTATCTAATGCGGTGACTAGCGTTTCGCCATCAATATTTTCGAAAGCAAAAAAGCTCGTGTTAGGTAACCGTTTTGCTTGTTGTCCAAAAATAACCGCATTCATATTCGCCAAACCGGCTTCTAACTGATCACGCAATGCAGCAGTGTGATTCGCAAAGTCATCAACAGATAGCGTTGCTAATGCACATGCTGCACCAAAACCAACGATTGCCGCGATATTTTCTGTGCCACTACGCAATCCTTTTTCTTGTCCGCCGCCATATAACAAAGGTTGAATATCAACACGTTTGTTCAGCACCAATGCGCCAGCGCCTAACGGACCACCAATCTTATGGCTAGAGATGGTCATGGCATGGACACCTAGCGCTGTAAAATCAACATGCATTTTACCAAGTGCTTGCACTGCATCGGTATGCACCAACACTTTATTGGTCGCGGCTAATTCAACGACTTTTTCTAAGTTCTGTATCACGCCTGTTTCATTGTTCGCTAACATGACCGACACTAAATTGGTTGGCGTGTTTAACTGCGCTTCCAAGTCTTTTAAATTCAATTGGCAATGGCTGTCTACTGGAATTTGCTTCGCCTGCCAACCACGTGTTTGCATTGCTTTTGCAGGATTAGATACACATGGGTGCTCAATACTACTCGTTAATAATTGTGCTTTATCCATATTGCTAGCAATACCAGTCACTGCAAAATTGTTCGCTTCTGTACCACTGGCCGTAAAAATAACTTGATTGGCTTGTGCGCCAACTGCATTTGCTACCTGACGGCGTGCTTGCTCAATGGCTTCATGCGCGCTACGACCAAAACTATGTTGGCTCGCAGGGTTGCCATGTTGATTCGTCATGTAAGGCATCATCGCCTCAAGCACTTGGGGCTTGAGCGCGGTGGTGCTGTTATGATCAAAATAAACATTAGCCATTTACAACAGCCTTGTTTGTTTCGCAAGATTTACGAGCGGAAAATACAACAGTTCCGCTTTCTTTGCCTTGTTGTGCGTTAACCATGTCGGCCAAGCTCACGTCAGATAAATAATCTAAAATTTTAGTGTTTAATGTTGCCCACAGCTCGTGAGTCATGCAGCGGCCATCTGCACCATGGCAGTTTTCTTTACCACCGCATTGTGTCGCATCAATGTGCTCGTCAACTGCGGAAATAATGGCTGAAACTGAAATATCCGCTCTGGTTTTGGCTAGATTATAGCCACCGCCTGGACCGCGCACACTGGTAACCAAGCCTTGGCGACGCAAACGACTGAATAATTGCTCTAAGTAAGACAGTGATATGTCTTGACGCTCGCTAATGCCAGCGAGTGTTACTGGTTTCAATGTACCGTCGGCATCAATCTCGCTTAACGCGAGGTCTAGCATAGCGGTCACTGCAAATCGGCCTTTAGTTGTTAGTCTCATGTTTGTGCTAAATCAATCTTTAAATTAGTTGCTCATTGTATAATAACCTACTATTTTAGTCAATTATTATGGAGTTAAGTTCAACCTTCTTCTTTATTGATTTTTTTAGACACACGATTTGATTTTTTCACATTAAATGCTTTGGCTACTTTTTTATCAGAAGGGGCGTCTGTGAGTGCAGCAAGCTGTTTTTTTAATGCTTTGATTTCAGATAATAAAGGCTGTAATGCTTTATTAATGGGGTCATTTTCATCATGACCAACGGCGTAAGCACTAAACTGAGCTTTTTCAGCCGCTTTCTTGGCTTTCTCTTCTTCTAAAATACGCGCAGGAATGCCAACTGCCGTTGCATTTTCAGGCACGTCTTTAACCACCACTGCGTTAGAACCAATTTTGGCGTTTTTCCCAATGGTAATCGGCCCCAATACTTTTGCGCCAGCGCCAATGACGACGCCATTTTCTAGAGTTGGATGACGTTTACCTTTGTTCCAAGAAGTACCGCCCAAAGTAACGCCATGATATAAGGTGCAGTCATCGCCAATAATAGCCGTTTCGCCAATCACAATACCCATGCCGTGATCAATAAAAACGCGATGGCCAATGGTTGCACCTGGATGAATTTCAATGCCAGTTAAAAAACGACCTAAGTGTGAGAACAATCGACCTAGCCAATAAAGTTTGACCTTCCACAACCAATGACTAAAGCGGTGCAAAATGAGCGCATGCACACCTGGGTAGGTGGTTAGCACTTCAAAATGCGTACGTGCCGCTGGATCGCGGTCAAACACAATAGAAATATCTTCTTTTAAATGATCAAACATGCGTCAAATGGGAGTGTAATTAAAACCGTATTATGCCATAAAAGTTAATTCCCGACTAAAATACTAGGTTAAATATTGTTGATGGGTATTGGTTGTTGAAGCTAAA
>JBFJJY010000253.1:0-3082 GCA_041612055.1 Methylophilaceae bacterium
AAAAGCATTTAAAAAGCGCTTAGATCCACGTCGATATAATGGCGCGAGCTTTTTAGGTTTACGTGGCATAGTTGTTAAAAGTCATGGCGGTGCAGATGATTTTGCTTTTTATCATGCGATTCATGTTGCAATCGAAGAGGCGCGTAATGGTGTTTTACGGCGCATTACTGAGCAGTTAGAAATTGAACATATCCAAAAAGATACAACAATTGCACCAGTAACTGGTGAAAGTTAAGTAAACTAATAAGATGACTTATTCAAGAATCGCTGGTACTGGCAGCTATCTACCAGAAAAAATATTGTCCAACAAAGAGTTGGAGTCCATGGTAGACACAACTGATGAATGGATTTATTCACGTACTGGCATACGTGAACGCCATATTGTCGCACCTGATGAATTGACGAGCGACTTAGCAACAAAAGCTGCTCATCAAGCCATTGAAAGTGCAGGCATAACAGTAGATGAAATTGACCTTATTTTGGTTGCAACAACGACGCCAGATAAGATATTCCCAAGTGTTGCAACAATTGTGCAACGAAAAATTGGTGCATCAAACTGTGCTGCATTTGATATTCAAGCCGGTTGCAGTGGTTTTGTATATGCATTAGCGACGGCAAATAACTTTATCAAAGCTGGAGCCAATCAATGCGTTCTGGTCATTGGCGCTGATAGCTTCTCGCGCATTACTGATTACACAGACAGAAGTAACTGTATTCTATGGGGTGATGGCGCAGGGGCTGTTATTGTTCAAGCATCAAAAGAGCCTGGCATTATCTCTACCCATCTTTACGCTGATGGAAATTATGAGCGGATGTTACACGTGCCGCGCAAAGAAGATGGCAAAGACACCGTTGTCATGGAAGGTTCAGCTGTTTTTAAAATGGCGGTTAACACTTTAGACCAAATAGTCGATGAAACCTTAGCTGCCAATGATATGCAAAAGTCCGATATTGATTGGCTAGTCCCACATCAAGCCAATATTCGCATATTGCAAGCAACAGCCAAAAAGTTAGCCATGAGTATGGATAAAGTCGTGGTAACCGTGGATAAGCACGGTAATACCTCAGCTGCTTCAATTCCATTAGCACTAGATGTTGCGGTGCGTGATGGGCGAATCAAACGTGGTGAGGTGCTGTTGATGGAAGCATTTGGTGGGGGCTTTACGTGGGGATCTGCATTGATTAAATATTAATCTATTCAATTAATTAACTAATAATCTTAAAGTAAATTATGACAAAATCAGCAATATTTTTTCCAGGGCAAGGTTCGCAATCAGTTGGTATGATGGCTGGCTTTGAAGGCATTGCCATTATTAAAGAAACCTTTCAAGAAGCTTCTGATTTGTTGGGCGTTGATTTCTGGCGCATGGTGACCGAAGAAAATGACTTGCTCAACCAAACGCAGCATACACAACCACTGATGTTGGCAGCAGGTGTTGCTACATGGCGTGTTTATCAAATCATGAAAGGTGAAACACCAGCCTTTTTAGCCGGGCATAGTCTAGGTGAATATACCGCTTTAGTAGCTGCGGAAGCGATTAGCTATGTTGATGCATTGCCATTGGTTAAATTCCGTGCGGAAGCGATGCAAAATGCAGTTCCTGCAGGGGTTGGCGCAATGGCCGCTATTCTTGGTCTTGATGATGAAACCGTTAACGCTGTTTGTGCTGAAAGTGCACAAGGCGAAGTGGTTAAAGCGGTGAACTTAAACTCACCAGGACAAGTTGTGATTGCAGGTAATAAAGCCGCAGTCGAGCGCGCAATGATGCTAGCCAAAGAAAAGGGCGCAAAACGCGCTTTGCCGTTGCCTGTGAGCGTCCCATCGCATTGTGAATTGATGTTGCCAGCTGCAGAGCAACTTACAGAATACTTAAAAAATGTAGCAGTTAATGTGCCCGTTATCCCTGTACTACATAATGCTGATGTCGTGTCATACAGCGATCCAGATCAGATTAAAGACGCTTTGGTTCGTCAGTTATATTCACCCGTGCGTTGGGTAGAAACGGTACAGTTCTTACATCGTTTACAAATTAATAAAACAGCTGAATGTGGCCCTGGCAAAGTATTAACAGGATTAACAAAGCGCATCGTCGCAGATCTGCCTTGTACGGCATTGGTGTCGATTGATGCTGTGGTCGAATATAAATCATAAATCCATTTTAAAATTTAAAAGGTTTTAACAATGTCATTAGAAAATCAAATTGCATTAGTTACTGGCGCTAGCCGTGGTATTGGTGCTGCAATTGCACAAACATTGGGTCAACAAGGTGCCACCGTTATTGGCACTGCCACTTCGCCATCAGGCGCAGAAACGATTACTGCAGCATTAAAAGAAGCTGGTATTAACGGTATGGGCATTGCATTAGATGTCAACAATGCGGAACAAATTGACGCCGTATTAAAGCAAATCACTGAGACTTTTGGTGCGGTTAGCATTTTGGTCAATAATGCAGGAATTACCAAAGACACATTAATGATGCGTATGTCGGATGACGACTGGGATGCTGTTATTTCCACTAATCTTAGCTCGGTTTATCGCATGAGTAAGGCTGTTTTACGTCCAATGATGAAAGCAAGAACAGGCCGTATTATTAGTATTTCTAGCGTAGTTGGACATATGGGTAACGCAGGTCAAGCTAATTATGCTGCCGCAAAAGCAGGCATGGCAGGTTTTTCTAAATCGCTAGCGGCTGAAGTTGGTAGCAGAGGCATTACAGTGAACTGTGTTGCACCTGGTTTTATTGAAACAGACATGACAGCCGAGTTGCCTGAAGACATTAAAACCCAAATGCTCGCGCGTATTCCACTCAACCGCTTGGGTAACGTCAATGAAATAGCAGCAACGGTGGCATTTTTAGCATCGCCAAATGCGGCGTATATTTCAGGCGAAACCATCCATGTTAATGGCGGTATGTACATGGCATAAATGCCTAAAAATAATTTTTTGTATTCTGGTAGACTTTTGCTAGAATACGCACTTAGCCGAATAAGCTAATTTTTAATCAAAGGGGTAAATGGATGTCTGACATCGAACAACGTGTAAAAAAAATCGTTTGTGAACAATTAGGTTCTAATGAAGCTG
>JBFJJY010000254.1:0-3082 GCA_041612055.1 Methylophilaceae bacterium
ATTGTCACGGTTGATGGTGAAATAGAATTACGTAAAACAGCCAAAATTCGTGCTGGACAAATCATTGAGTGCTTGGGCCAACAGGTAAAAGTGATTGCTGCTGAGAGCGCTTAATTAAATTCAATAGTGCAAAACTCGCCACGATCAAACATCGAATGAGTCTGTAAACCCAGCCCATTTAAGCCATGCGTCACATACGTCTGTACGATTAAATAAGCCATGTAAACAAGCACCTGCAACTTGATTGTCCGCTGAAATTGCGCCTTCTGCACGCGCTTTGCCATCATCAATCCATAATGCAGGTCTTGTAAAAGCATCACCAATACTAATCCCCTTGTGCACTTCATCGCCCGTTATAGTCACTTCTGCAAAGCTCAGTTTGCCAGTAACTGACTTTGGTTCATGTGGTTCTGCTAGCTTAGTTTCCATTAATAACCACCCGAACGCATCGGATGTTCCAGCAATCCCATCAATGCCATCGGGGTCATGAATGGCATTCCCAAGCATCTGAAAACCAGCACAAATACCAATCAATTTACCACCGTATCGCAAATGGCGTGTCAGCGCACGATCCCAATGAAAGTCTTTCAAATGCTGCAAATCCACCCGCGTATGATTGCTATCTGGCAGAATCAATAAATCAGCTTTAGGAATATAATCACCTAACTGAAGGAGCTGAAAATCCACATTTGGATGCGAGCGTAACACATCAAACTCTGTATGGTTTGCAATATGTGGCAACAAAGGAACAATCACGGTTATCCGCTCTTTTTTTGCTCTTTTATCTGTATCAGCAGTGTCGTATTGAATCATAGAGGCTTGGGTAGCTTGTTGCAATATCGTCGTCTTTTAGCGATTTACAAAATTGATTTTGGGAATGTCATTGCTAAAATCAAGTTGCGTAACACTTCCGTAATCGACATTAATTCGAAATAAGCCTTTTAACTGCATATTCAACACATGCGCTACCATCGCACGTATCATCCCGCCATGCGTAACAGCAACAACGTGCTGATGAAGATAATGATGAAGTATCTCATTAATAAATGTAACGCCGCGCGTCTGCAGCTCGCCAAAGGTTTCTCCATTAGGCGGTGCCATATGGGCATAATTCTGCGCCCACTCATCAAAATAATCGCGAGGTATATCATCCCAAGCTTGCATCTCCCAATCTCCAAAATGCAGTTCTTTTAATCGATCATCATGGGTAATTTGCGCTAACTCAAGTGCATTAGCCAACTTAACGCAGCGCTGCAAAGGACTGCAAAAGACGGCATCAATGTCGATATTTGCCAGCTTATTTTTAGTGGCAGCGACTTCTTGCATAAAGCTGACCGATACATCCACATCGGTTTGTCCATAACAAACACCTGGCGCAATCTGCAAACTCGTATGCCGAATTAATGTTAGCTTCAACTGTTGATGCTCCATAAAACCAAGCCGCAATAGAATGCGACTTCTGTGATTTGTTGCATGGCTCCTAACGTATCGCCCGTGTAGCCATCCAACCAGCGTTTAATTTTCTGACGCCACCATAACCCACTCAACAGCATTGGAAAAAGAGTCATTAATACGAGGTTAATGACTGATTGCATCGAATGATTATTCATCATCATTACTATGATAAAAGCAGCATATGGAAGCAATCCAAGAACATGTGCCAAACCTAAAGCTGGCTTACTAATTTGTGTCGCTAAAGGTTTTGCTTTGCCCTGCCCTTTTGCATAGGGCAATGTTGCCATGACCCATATTGCACCTAACCGACTCATAGCGTGACCAACGATTAAAGCAAAAGGAATCAGATAGGGACTTAAGGTCATTAATAGCTGAAATTTAGCCATTAAAACAAAAAACAAAGCAATGGCGCCATAAGTACCGAGACGAGAATCCTGCATAATAGTGAGAATCTGTTCTCGTTGCCAACCACCTCCTAAACCATCTGCACTATCAGCCAACCCATCTTCATGAAACGCACCTGTTAGGTAAACGGTAGTTGCCATGCTTATTAACACGGCTACTGCTTGTGGGAAATAAACGGCGCTTAATAAGTAAACCAAAGCACCGATAAGGCCGACGATAATACCGACCAACGGAAAATATTTAGCTGAGTGATTTAGTTCTTCTGGCTGAAAATCCGTAAAGCTAGGCACTGGGATTCGTGTAAAAAATCCAACGGCTAACAAAAAATAGCGCCACTCTCTAATCAGCATCAGACTTCTCACTGACGCCAGCCTCTGCAAAACTCGCCATTTCATTCAAAAAATTCACTGCCGACTGCACCAGCGGATAAACCAATGCTGCACCTGTACCTTCACCTAGGCGTAAACCCAAATTCAATAACGGCTCTGCCTGTAAATGATTCAACATTAATCGGTGTCCCGCTTCATCTGAACAATGGGAAAAAAGACAATACTGCACGATATTCGGTTGTAATTTGGCTGCAACCAATAGTGCCGATGTGGCAATAAAACCATCAATTAACAATACACAGTTACGCTGTGCCGCCCCTAACATCGCACCCACCATCATCACAATTTCAAAACCGCCTACCGTCGCTAAAACCTTTATTGGGTCTCTCTTATCTAATTGGTGAAATGCCAATGCCGCCGCTAAAACAGCTATTTTATGTTGAACGCCTGCATCATCTAAACCCGTTCCACGCCCAACACAATTTTCAATTGGCAAATCGCACAATACACTCATCAAGCAACTCGCCGATGATGTGTTTCCAATTCCCATCTCTCCAAAGCCAATCACATTACTACCCAAATCAGCATCTTGATAAGAAAGCTCCACACCAACAGTAAGCGCTTGCTCACATTGCGCCGTCGTCATTGCAGCACTATGCAAAAAATTATTAGTCCCTCGACTCACCTTAGCATGAGTTAATTGTTCAATATGTTGAAAATCGATATTGACGCCACTATCAACTATACGCAAGGCAATATGATGTTGCCTAGCAAACACATTAATCGCCGCGCCACCAGCCAAAAAATTCATCACCATTTGCGCTGTTACTGCTTGTGGGTAAGGGCTCACCCCTTCTTCCACAATGCCGTGATCACCAGCAAACACCAGCATA
>JBFJJY010000255.1:0-3080 GCA_041612055.1 Methylophilaceae bacterium
AGCTGAGTTAGAAACTATTTGTAAGGGCATATCAAAGCTTGTAATCGTTGATGTTTCCTTAGATCGCGCGCAGGATAATCCGCAGCTTATTTTTGAAAGCATGAACTCTACTGGTAGAGAGTTGAGCCAAGCTGACCTTATACGTAATTTTATTTTAATGGGTCTAGAACCTAAACTTCAAACTGATCTTTACAAGACATACTGGCGCCCCATGGAAAAAAGTTTTGGGCAAGCTGCTTACGAGATTCATTTTGACGCTTTTATGCGACATTACCTTACAGCTAAAACAGGGGACATTCCTAATGTTCGTGAGGTGTATGTAGCGTTTAAGAATTACTCACGCAGTCTTAAAGTTGAAATAAAAGATCTAGTGGCGGATATATATACATTTGCCTCTTACTATTGTGCTATGGCACTAGGTGCCGAAAAAGACAATAAATTAGGTAAGGCCTTTCATGATCTACGCGAGCTGAAAGTTGATGTAGCCTATCCTTTTCTATTGGATGTATATCACGATTATAAGCAGAGTCGATTGGCTGTGGATGAGTTGCATCAAATAGTGCGATGGGTAGAAAGTTATGTGTTCCGCCGTGCAATTTGCGCAATTCCCACAAATTCGCTAAATAAAACATTTGCTGGGATGAGTCGAGAGCTCAAAAAAGATCGTTATTTAGAAAGTGTGCAAGCTGCATTTTTATTACTTCCTTCATATCGTAGATTTCCTAGTGACAGCGAATTTCAACGTGAGATTAAAGTTAGAGATCTTTATGGGTTCCGCAGTCGTAGCTATTGGCTAAGACGCTTAGAGAATTATGGTAGGAAAGAGCGCGTTGCGGTTGAAGACTACACTATTGAGCACATCATGCCTCAAAATGACAATTTATCTAAAGACTGGAAAGCTGCTTTGGGAGATGAGTGGCAGCGTATACAACAAACGTGGCTGCACACCTTGGGCAACCTAACTCTTACAGGCTATAACAGTGAGTACAGTGATAGGTCATTTCAATTTAAACAAAGTCAGGCCATTGATAAAAACGGAGATATTGCAGGTTTTTCTGCAAGTCCGCTAAAACTTAATACCTGGAACTTTGATATAACAACAACTAATCAAGAAACCAATGAAGAAGTAATTGAATCAGTAAATTTAGGTAACGCCAAAACTTGGAATGAGAATACCATTAAGGCGCGTGCAGAGCGTTTAGCTGCTGAAGCTACTAAGGTATGGACATCGCCAGAGTTAGCTTCTGGCTTGTTAGATGCATATCGTAAAGTAAATACTAATCAACAATACAGTATTGATGACCATCCACATTTGGTAGGTGGTATGTTTGAGCTTTTTGAGGCACTTAGAAAAGAAGTCACTGCGCTTGATCCATGCGTTACGGAAGAGTTTCTTAAGCTATATGTAGCGTACAAAGCTGAAACCAATTTTGTTGATGTTGTGCCTCAGGCTAGACGTTTGCGACTTTCGTTAAACATGCGCTTCCATGAAATAGATGATCCTAAGGGGATATGTGTTGATGTGTCTGGCGTTGGTCGCTGGGGCAATGGTGATGTTGAAGTTGGACTAACGTCACTAGAAGATTTGCCATATGTAATGGGTCTCATCCGTCAATCTTTTGACTATCAAATGGGATCTTCTTCAGATACTTGAGCCAGTCTGCCGCTAAACAGTTCGCACTACCTAAGCTACGTCAATTTAACTTAGGCTGCCCACTTTTTCCCGCTACTTGCATAATTAAGCATTAGATAAAAAACGTTGTCGCATTTTTCTTTGAATAAGAGTCTGTCATAACTTTCAGGCAAGTTGCTATTGAGTGCCTGTTCTACCGCAGATCTAACAATTTTTTGTGACTGTGTGTCTTTATACCAGTCTTGCACTAACACTTTTGGTTGCTCTTCTAATAATCTATGTAATAAAGACTTTGCTGCAAGTTTGACACTTTGCTTTTCTTCTTGCGTCATCTTTTCTTTTTTCAACAAATCAAACAACTCAAGCTCATCTTCAGTTAAGCCCTCACGAATATGGCGCTCATCCTCTTCTTTAATGCTCGCAGCATGCCTCATTAAATCTTCGTAGTAATTCTCTGTTGAGCTTCCACCAGAGTTATAAGTATCAATAATCTGCTGTAAACGTTGTGCAAAATCTGTACGCGTAACATTTTGTTGTAGCATCTGATCAATCTTTTGTTGCAAGAAAGTACGCAGATCTGCAATTTCAATATGTTTATAAGTCGCTTCTTTAAATTCCTCACGCAGTTTATCAAAATCAATTTTGCTTAAGTCCCAAGTTTTACCTTTTTGAATAATTTGATACTCAGCCTCATGTTGTCTCGCCTTAAATGACTCTGCATCATTTACCACTACGCTTTCATCTAATAACTCTGCAATTTTTAAACTAATAGCATCAATATCCACTTGTTCAATTAAGCTGTCGATCACACCACGCAAATACTGGAATGCTGCTACTTTTCTTAATCTAGCTTGCTGTTTTCCACGACTCATAATCTCAGGTTTACAAGCCTCATATAGTGACGTGATCGTGTTTTCATAAACGTTAAAGGATTTACGCCATTCATCATTAGTTAGCAATATATCGGCATAACTATTAAATCGCCCTAATTTTTTAAATACCTCATCATCTTCTAATACCTCTTGAAGTGGAATTTTCTTTTCATGACAATAAGCAAATGCTTGCTCAATCGCATCATCTAGCAATACAAATAATTCATCTTTTTCTCTTACTGGTGGTGGGGTTTCTTCATCACCTTGAGCATAATCTTTAAGCGCTTGCTTCATGTTGCGGAATACATTGTAGTAATCCACAATTTCACCGTTGCGCTTTTCAACGTCATTAATCTTGTATGAGGTCACACGGTTTGCACGCGCGATGGTTTGCATTAGCGTATGACCTTGCATCGGCTTGTCTAGGTACAAGGTAGAAATGGTTGGCGCATCAAAGCCTGTGAGCCACATAGCGCATACAAACACTAATTGAAGCTTGTCTTCGGGGTCTTTGTAGTTGTACTCAATGTCGTGGCCGTGTTCATCTAACTTTTCCATTCGTTTACGGTGTGGGG
>JBFJJY010000256.1:0-3037 GCA_041612055.1 Methylophilaceae bacterium
AGCCATGGGCTTTAATGAGTTACGTGGAGATGCTTTGGCCGTGGTGAATACAGCCTTTGCGCAAGCTGCAGTTGAAGCATTGCCAGAGGTGCCATTATGGAAACAGCCAGTCACGATTGAATATGTCAAAGATGCATTACGTTTGATTATTGGCATTGTGGTGATGTTGATGCTTTATAAAAAGATATTGAAACCTATGTTCAATAAATTGACTGAGCCACTTGCATTACCTTCTGCTGCATTAAGCCAGATTGGCAATGCTGAGGCTGGTAATGGCGAGATGCAATTACAGAATGAACCTAAATTAATTTCTAGTTATAACCAAAGTTTAGATACGGCAAAACAAATTGCAGCGCAAAACCCAAGAATGGTGGCTAGCGTGGTATCTGGTTGGACAAGTGGGAATGCAACATGAGCGATGATGGTGTAATGAAAAGCGCTGTGCTGATGCTTGCGCTCGGTGAGAATGAAGCGGCTGAAGTGATGAAATACTTATCGCCTAAAGAGGTTCAGAAGCTGGGATCTGCCATGGCGACATTAAAATCGGTAGGGCGTGAACAAGTAGAAACAACTATTAACGATTTTTTAGCCGTTGCGGATGAGAGTAGCGATTTTGGCTTAGATTCAGATGAGTATATTCGTTCTGTATTAAATAAAGCACTCGGTGATAAAGCGTCTAGTGTACTCGATCGAATTTTACAAAACCGCGACGCTAGCGGTATTGAAAGTTTGAAATGGATGGATGCGCCGACAGTGGCCGATCTCGTGATGAACGAACATCCACAAATTATTGCAACGATATTAGTGCATTTAGATGCGGATCATGCGTCAGAGATTTTGTCACAATTCACTGAACGTTTGCGCCAAGACACCCTATTAAGAATCGCAACCTTAGACGGTGTTCAACCCACTGCGCTGAATGAGCTCAACGATGTGTTATCTAAATTACTGTCTGGCAATGAAAGCCTGAAAAAACAATCAATGGGTGGCGTTAGAGTAGCCGCGGAGATTATGAATTATTTCAGCGGGGATATCGAAGCCAACGCCATGGAAAGCTTGAAAAGTTACGATGAAGATTTGGCACAACAAATCATGGATACCATGTTTGTGTTTGATGACATTATTGGCATTGATGACAAGGGTATTCAAGTGATGTTGCGTGAGGTGCAATCTGAAACATTGATTATTGCATTAAAAGGCACGACCGCTGAAATGCGCGAAAAAATCTTTAAAAACATGTCTTCCAGAGCGGCTGAAATGATGCGTGAAGATTTGGAAAGTAAAGGCCCAGTCAAGTTATCGGAAGTAGAAGCGCAACAAAAACAAATGTTGCAAGTGGTGCGCAGGTTGGCTGATGAAGGACAAATTATGATAGGTGGTAAAGGAGGAGATGATGAGTACGTCTAACACCACAACACCTAAAGAAAAACAAACCGCTTATGAGCGTTGGGAAATGTCCTCTTTTGGTGACGGAGACAACGGACGCGCCAGTCAGTTTAATCCGCAAAAAACAAAAAAAACAGCTGCTGCGAGTGGTATTTCTGATGCGTTAGAAAGTATCCGTAAAGAAGCTTATACAAAAGGTATGCAAGAAGGGTTTGCAGTTGGTATGGCAAAGGCCAAAGAGTATGCAGCCAAAGAGCAAGAACAGTTTTTATTAATCGCTGCTGGATTTGAGCATGCATTAGAAATGGCAGACCAGAAGATAGAAGAAGATATTTTGGCCTTAGCATTAAACATGGCTAAATTAATGTTAAAAAAGAAAATTGATGTTGACCCAGAAGTGATTCTTCCAGTAGTCAGAGATGCAATTCATTATTTGCCCAATGTGCAAAAGCCAGCCAGAATTATCGTGCATCAAGATGATGCGCGAGTGTTAAGAGACTCATTAGGCGAAGAGTTAGCGGAACAAGGTTGGCAAATACAGGAAGACCACAATATTGAACGTGGTGGTTGCTTGGTCGAGACAGGCGAGAACCAAATTGATGCTACCAATAAAGTGCGCTGGAAAAGAATAGCTGATGCCTTAGCGCAAAGTGATGATTGGTTGTTACCTTGATAGCTGACAACCTACACAGCAAGCGTTGGCAAAGTTATATCAATGATTGCCAAGAAGTGCTTAGTATTGTTGAGCCATTGGAAATTGCTGGACGTATTACTAAGTTAACTGGTCTAGTTATGGAGGCGGCCGGCATTAAATTGCCGATTGGCTCTGCCTGTTATGTGCCGCTGACTGGCGGACGACGCGTTGAGGCGGAAGTGGTGGGTTTTGATGGTGATAAATTATTACTCATGCCACAAAGCAGTGTTGATGGCGTAGTGCCTGGGGCTAAAGTCTTTGCACTAGATGTGGCAGATGCGCTACCGAAACCCAAACACAATAATCAACCACGTAGACGAGTATCGGATCGGACGCGACATTTGCCTGTTGGTGACGGTTTGCTCGGACGCGTACTCGATGGCGGCGGTAACCCATTGGATGGTTTAGGCGATGTTAATACAGGTAAAAGTGCGCCGCTCACGGCCAGAAATATTAATCCATTAGAACGTGCGCCAATTGAGCAAGTGCTTGATGTTGGTGTTCGTGCAATCAATAGCATGTTGACCGTTGGCCGAGGCCAGCGCATGGGCTTATTTGCAGGTTCTGGTGTCGGTAAAAGTGTGTTGTTAGGCATGATGGCGCGTTATACCACTGCGGATGTGATTGTGGTTGGTCTGATTGGTGAGCGTGGTCGTGAGGTGCAAGAATTTATTGAGCAAATTCTTGGTGAAGAAGGTTTAGCACGCTCAGTCGTTGTTGCCGCACCTGCTGATGCGCCCGCGTTAATGCGCCTACAAGGGGCAAATTATGCCACTACAATTGCAGAGTATTTTCGCAATCAAGGCAAAAATGTTTTATTAATTATGGATTCATTGACACGTTATGCCATGGCGCAACGCGAAATTGCCTTAGCCGTTGGTGAGCCACCTGCGACTAAAGGTTATCCACCTTCCGTTTTTGCCAAACTGCCTGCGTTGGTTGAGCGTACAGGAAACG
>JBFJJY010000257.1:0-3036 GCA_041612055.1 Methylophilaceae bacterium
ACACACTAAAAAAATTAATGAAGTGGTTAATAAAGAAAAAACAGCAAACGACTGGCTAAAGGAATTTAAAGCGGTTTTTGATACGGCAGATCATCAATGTGAATTTAAAGCGGTTCGTTTGAGTGATGGCTTAACCCTTGCAAGTAAGGGTTGGATTGAGCCACCAATACCGCGATTAGAAATTACTGGTGAAGATTATATGCGGCTTGGCAGCATGAGCGTAACAAGCTTAAAACCAAGCTCTGGTGTGGTGAGTGGATTGTTGAAAATAATGGCGGGTAAAAGATGATAAATAACCAATACAAATTAGATATTAATAACGAAATTATTGTTGACAACTTTGCTGGCGGGGGTGGTGCATCCAGCGGGATTGAGTTGGCACTTGGTCGCCATGTTGATATTGCTATTAATCACGATGCCAAAGCGGTTTCTATGCATACGGCCAATCATCCACAAACAACACATTACTGTGAAAGTGTTTGGGATGTAGATCCACGCGCGGTTTCTCAAGGCAGGCCGATTGGCTTAATGTGGTTAAGCCCTGATTGTAAACATTTTAGTAAAGCCAAGGGTGGTAAGCCTGTTGAGAAAAAAATACGCGGCTTGGCATGGGTGGCACTTAAATGGGCGTCATTACCAAATAAGCCGCGCGTGATTATGCTAGAAAACGTGGAGGAGTTTGTCACATGGGGGCCGATTGCCGAAGACGGTAAGCCATGCAAAAAAAATAAAGGTCGTGAATTTAACGCTTTTGTAAATGCATTAAAACGTCACGGTTATCAAGTTGAAAAACGAGAGCTACGCGCATGTGATTATGGAGCGCCAACAATTCGCAAAAGATTGTTTCTAATTGCTCGATGTGATGGTCAACCAATTGTGTGGCCAGAGCAAACACACTTTGATCCAGTGATTGAGCAAAAACGACCTAAACAGCGTGGAGAGAAAAACCGTACATTTTGGCGTACAGCTGCTGAATGTATTGATTGGACACATGCATGTCCTTCAATCTTTCTAACAAAAGAAGAGGCGAAACAATATCGATGCATTCGACCACTTGCAGAAGCGACGCAGCGCCGTATTGCCAAAGGCATCATGAAATATGTGATTGATAGCGCCACGCCTTACATCGTGACGATGGCGCACGGTGAAGGTGAAGGAAAAACAAAGCGCTGGGGGCAAGGTGTTCAAGAAATTACTAAGCCTTTGCCAACAGTCACAGCATCTGGCGGTTATGCGCTTGCAACACCCTTTGTTAGCGAGCATGCAAACGCCAGCAATCAGCGCAATATGCCAATTGATGAGCCGCTACGCACTCAATGTGCCCAAGTTAAAGGTGGTCATTTTTCTATCGTTGCGCCAGTTATCAGCACTTACTATGGCGAAAAATCAAAAGATGAAACAAGAGGCGCGGCGCTCAATACGCCATTACATACGCAAACAACAGAAAATCGTCATGCGGTCGTTTCTGCATTTTTAGCGCAATTTAATAACACAGGTAATGGTAAGCCAAATGTTGGCCACCCTATAACTGATCCGCTAAGCACGGCTATTGCGAGCAGCACCGTACAGGGTTTGGTAACTAGCAATCTAGTCAAAATGCGTGGTAATGAGATAGGGCAAGCTACAGATAAGCCGCTGGCAACAATCACAGCTGGGGGCACACACCATGCTGATGTACGTGCATTTTTAATTAAATATTACGGCACAGATGGTGACCCGCAAATTAACGAACCATTACACACAATCACCACAAAAGACCGTTTTGGACTTGTGCAAGTTAAAGGCGAGACATACCAAATCGTTGATATTGGTTTGCGCATGTTGCAGCCGCGTGAGTTGTTCAAGGCGCAAGGGTTTCCAGATAGTTACATCATCGATCATGGCATCAATGAAAAAGGCGCAAAAATAAAACTAACCAAAACAGAACAGGTGCGCATGGTTGGTAACAGTGTATCGCCAGCATTAGCCAAAGCGCTGGTGCAAGCCAACTTGGTTGAAATGAAAGTGAGTGTGGCCGCATGAGTCCGAACGCAGAAAAACATAAATGTGAAGGTATTGACTGTGCGTATAAAAACGCCTGTGGCCGCTTTTTGCGACCAGATGCAGGGCAAGACCAAGCATGGGGCAGTTATTACGCGCTGGCGGGTGATGATTGTGGATTTTTTGAGCCAGTTGTTGGCATTGCAAGGATAGTTAAAAGCGATGAATAAACAACACCATAAACGCCAATCGCCAAAGCCGCCAATGTTGGTTTTGCGTGAGATTGAAAAAGACGTTGAGACACAAGAGTGGATGTGTTTAACGGCATTGATGAATGGTGTTGCGCAGCGTAGTCATTATGATTTTTTGGCAAAGATGCTGAATATGTTGTTGATTGCTGGTGATAGCGCAAAGCATCGCCAACCAGCGTTTGATTATGCGGACAAAGTATTTAAGCCGGTGATGGCATCAATCAAAGCGCGCCACAAAGCAACAGGTAAGTTGGGCGTCAATTCGCATGAATTAACAACATTGCGCAAAGTGGTGCAATTTAATCATGCGTTTTGGCAAAAACAACCAGGTGAGTTGTATGTGAATGTGCATGCAGAAGTTGAGGCATTTTATGCCAGCTTAGAAAGAACAAAATGACAACACTTAACCAAACAGAATTTGCTGCAAAAATAAAAAAGACCAAGGGCTATGTGTCGCAACTAAAAGCGTCTGGCCGTTTGGTGATGACAAAAGATGGCAAGTTGGTTGAGGTTGAAAAAAGCATGCAATTGATTGCCGATACTGCAGATGCTAATCGTGATGATGTGGCAGCGCGACATGCAGCGGATCGTGCGAGTAAAGCGCCATCTGATAAGCAGTCAAAAGCAGCTGTAAAAACTGATGCGGTGCAGCTTGGTTATCAAGCATCGCGCGCAAGGGCTGAGCACTTCAAAGCATTAGATGCTGAGATTGAATATAACAAGAAAGTTGGTGAGTTGGTCAGCAAAAAAGACATGGAAATGGCTGTGGCTGATTTGGTCATGGTGTTTCGGCAATCGATGGAGA
>JBFJJY010000258.1:0-3018 GCA_041612055.1 Methylophilaceae bacterium
ATTGATCAATATTTGAGTGGTGCTGGTGCTAATGTGCCTGTTGCAAAAATCAACGGTAGTGAAATATCGCTACAAGAATATAGTAATACAGTTGAGTCTGTTCGGACGCGCATGCAATCTCAATCAGAACAATATGATCCTGCTGTTTTTGATAGTCCTGCATTCAAACAATCAATTTTAGACGGTTTGATTATGAGACGTTTGGTCAATGCAGAAACAGTCGCTGCGAATTTTCAGATTGGTGATAAACAGTTAAGTGATCACATTTTGAAAATGGCTGAATTCCAAGAGAATGGTCAATTTTCTGAAGATGCTTATCAAAAAACTTTGGAGCAAAATGGATTAACGGCTAGCAAGCTTGAGTCAAGTATTAGAAATGATTTGGTCGTACAACAGGCTCGTGATGATTTGGCAAGCTTAGCTTTCACGCCGAAATCACTAGCTGAACAAGCTGTGCAGTATAGTTATCAAAAACGTACTGTCAGCAAAGCTGATATTAAAGCATCGTCATTTATTTCTGAAGTGGATGTAAAACCAGAAGAAGTTAAAGATTATTACGAAAAGTACAAAGACAAATTTAGAGTGCCGCAAAAAGTAAAATTAGAGTTTGTTTTACTGTCAGCTGCGAGTCTAATTAATGGAGTGACGGTTACAGATGAAGAGGTGAATGCTTTTTATAATCAGAATTTAGATAAATTCCAAGGTGATGAACAGCGTGAGGCGAGTCATATTTTGATTGGTTTTGGCGTTGGTGCTACGGATGCAGATAAACAAAAAGCGAAAGATAAAGCACTTGAAATTGAAGCACAGCTAAAAGCGGATCCTAAACGATTTGAAGAGTTGGCAGCTAAGTTCTCTCAAGATCCAGGCTCGGCTTCAAAAGGCGGTAGTCTAGGGAGCTTTGGTCGTGGTGCTATGGTTAAGCCATTTGAAGATGCTGTTTTTGCAATGGAAGTGAAGCAGATTAGTGATGTTGTTGAATCAGAGTTTGGTTACCATATTATTCGCTTAGATGGAATAACGGGTACTTCGTCATCATTTGACAGTTTAAAACCACAAATTAAAGCAGAATTGATTTTCCAAAAAGCGCAAGTTAAGTATGCGGAATTGACTGAAGAGTTTAGTAATCTTGTCTATGAGCAATCTGGTAGCTTACAACCTGTTGCAAAGAAATTTAACTTAACAGTACAAACAACAGATTGGTTAAGTTATGAAGATGGCGCTAAGTACTTTAAAGATAATACCAAATTAATGGATATGGTTTTTTCTAACGAAGTCTTAAAAGAAAAACGCAATACAGAAGCAGTAGAAGTTTCTCCTAATAATTTAATTGCAGCGCGTGTTGCAGAGTATAAGCCGGAAGCGCCGAAAACATTTGATGATGTTAAGCAAGGTATTGAAGCATTATTGAAATTAGAAGGTGCTATGAAGTTGGCTGAAGCAAAAGGCAAAGCGGCGTTAGCTAAATTAGCGGCAGGTGAGGAGGATGAAACCTTGGAGTGGATTCCTGAAGTAACTGTTGATCGTAAGGATGCACAAGGTTTAACTGAACCCGTCATGGACAAAGTCTTTAAAATTAATACAGCTAAGCTGCCGGCTTATGATGGTTTTGTTGATGTCAACAGAGCTTATGTATTAGTTAAAGTATCGGGTGTGTCTAATGCTTTAAGTGAAGATGAAGCGTTGAAACAACGGGCGCAAGCAGAGTATGAAGCGGCATTGGCGCAAGAGTATGTATCAGCTTATGGTAAGTCGCTAAAGGCGAAAGCGGATATTGAAATCAGCCGTAAGTTATTAGAAGGGACTAAGCAGCCTTAATAGCATTAACGGATAACTAGAAAGTTGTATCAATAAAAAAGCTGGCCTTAGCCAGCTTTTTTAGTTTAATGCAGTGTTTAGTCTATTTGACCTGCAGCTGTGATGTTCATACCGCCGTCAACGTAAGTAATTTCGCCAGTAATGCCAGAGGCTAGGTCGCTGCATAAAAACGCGGCAGCATTGCCTACTTCATCAATGGTGACATTTCGACGCATTGCTGCATGTTTCTCATTAAAGCCTATCATTTTATCAAAGTCACCAATGCCTGATGCTGCCAATGTTTTAATTGGACCTGCAGAAACGGCATTAACGCGAATGCCGCGTGGGCCTAAGCTTTGCGCTAAGTAGCGCACATTCGCTTCTAAGCTGGCTTTTGCCACGCCCATCACGTTATAGTTTGGCATGGTACGTTCCGCACCTAGGTAGCTTAATGTGAGTAAACTACCATTGCGACCCTCCATCATTGGGTAACCAGCTTTCGCAAGCGCCGAGAAGCTGTATGAACTAATGTCATGCGCAATACGGAAATTTTCGCGATCAACAGCATCTAAATAATCGCCCATCAATGCGGTTTTTGGCACAAAGGCAATTGAGTGAACAATCCCATCCAAACCATCCCAATGTTTTGCCAGAGCTGGAAATAGGGCATCAATCTGCGCATCTTCTGCAACATCGCAAGGCAAAACAATCTTTGAATCAAACTCAGCGGCTAAGCCAGCGACGCGGCCTTCGTGTTTTTCTATTTGATAGGTAAATGCGAGCTCTGCGCCTTCACGATGCATGGCTTTTGCAATGCCGTATGCAATTGAGCGATTACTGAGTAATCCTGCAATTAATATTTTTTTTCCTGCTAAAAATCCCATAATTAATCCTAATGAATATTATTTAATCCGTGCGCTTCTGTAGCGATTGACTAACTAGATTGACTTCTAGGGTCAAGCGCATCGCGCAAACCTTCTCCGAGTAGATTATACCCTAACACGGTTAATAAAATGGCCATGCCAGGATAAAGCGATAGCCACCATGCAAATTGGATATATTCTTTACCATCAGTCAAAATGTTGCCCCATGATGATTGCGGCGCTTGTACGCCTAAGCCTAAAAAGCTCAAACCAGACTCTAACAAGACTGCACCAGCCACACCTAACACAGCGCTTACGATAATGGGGGTTAGACTATTGGGTAATAAGTGTATAAAAA
>JBFJJY010000259.1:0-2983 GCA_041612055.1 Methylophilaceae bacterium
CGGTAAATTTATCATTTTATTGCAAGTTGTTAGTTTACGCCAAACCGTGTCTGCAGAGCGACTTGCCCGCAATGTACGCGGATTGCAAGAGCCTTTCTTTATTTTATGTAGTTATGGTCAATCTGCTAGCTTACTCGCGCATATTCTTGATGAAAAAGGAATACGTGTCGTTGTCATTGAACAAAATCAAGATCGCCTAAACGAGCTTGAACTAACTGATTCTAGAAATGCCATGCTCAGTCTTTGCGCTGATGCCAAGATTCCTGAAAACTTGATCCGCGCAGGTATTTATAATCCTTACTGTAGTGGTGTTGTGACGCTCACCGACAATGATGAAGTCAATCTTGCTGTTGCTGTTTCGGTTAAATTAATGAAACCAAGTTTACGTGTATTGGCGCGTGCAGAACGTAAAGATATTGCGGCTAACATGGCTTCGTTTGGTACTGACCATATTATCAATCCTTATACTTTATTTGGTGAACAACTCGCCATGCGCGTGCATGCGCTTGGCACTTATATTCTGCACCAATGGTTGACTGGCGTGCCTGGCGATACGCTACCACCACCAGAAAATCCACCCAGAGGCAATTGGTTAGTGTGTGGTTATGGTCGCTTTGGTAAATCCGTTGTAGAAAATTTGGAGCGCGAACAGCTCACCACGACAATTATTGAGGCGATGCCAGATCTGACCGAATGTGAGGCATGTGTTGTTGGTAGTGGTACAGAAGCGAGTACATTATTAGAAGCTGGTATTGAAGACGCTTGTGGTGTTGTTGCGGGTACAGACAATGACATTAATAACTTATCGATTGTCATGACCGCTAAAGAATTGAATCCCAATCTCTTTTTAATTGTGCGTAAAAACAATCGTAATAATGGTGCGTTATTCAAGAAGTTTGGTGCCAACATTACCATGCAGCCAACCGATATTATTGCGCACGAATGTTTGGCCCATATGCTGACGCCGTTGTTAGCAGAATTTTTAACCTTAGTGCGTAGTCAAAACAATCAATGGGCAAATGCATTAATTAGCCAACTAGTTGATGTGGTTGGTGAAACCGTACCAGAAACGTTTGCATTGACCATCGATGCAACTAATGCCAGCGCAGTAAGTGAATATATCGAAAGTGGCATGCTGGTTAAATTACAAAACCTAATGCAAGATCCTGCTAATCGAGAAAAAGATCTCAAATTAGTGCCGTTACTATTGGTTAGAGACGATGTTTCTTTCCTTGTACCAGATCAGGATATGGTTGTACTAAATGGCGATTGCATTTTATTCTGTGGCACTTATGACGCAAAAATAACTTTACCTGCTTCAATGAATAATACCAAAACATTCAACTACATCATGAATGGGTTAGAGGTGCCTGATAGTATTGTTTGGCGCTGGATTAAGCGAATAACCTCATAGTTAAACTTATATAAATCAAGCTGATTATTTACCGCGCATAAACATCTTATCTAAATCACCCTTACTCACTTGAAACCAAGTTGGGCGGCCATGATTGCACTGACCTGAACGCTCAGTTGCTTCCATATCCCGTAGCAAAGCATTCATTTCTGTAATCGTTAAACTGCGATTTGCTCTCACCGCCGCATGGCAAGCCATCGTGCCTAACAAGGTATTCCGTTGATCAGTCAACACCCTACTTGCACCATATTCACTTAACTCACGCAACACATCACGCGCCAATGCAACCGCATCCGCTCTTTGTAATAAGGTTGGCACCGCTCGCACAGCTAAAGTTGTGGGCGAAAGCACCGCAATATCAAACCCGAGTTGCGTTAAGGTATCTTCGCCAGAAGCCAACATCTCGTTCACGGTAGCCACTTCTAATCGATCTGCATTAAAACTAACGGGTAACAATAAAGGTTGCATAGGTACAGCTTTATCATCCAATGCTTGCTTTAATCGCTCATACATAATTCGTTCATGCGCCGCATGCATATCCACTACACCTAATCCCTGCGCATTTTGTGCCAATACATAAATACCATGCACTTGTCCTAATGCAAACCCTAAAGGATATTCTGCTGCTTCCTGTGAAAGCGCATTGTTTTGAGGTTCAGTTGGTTCGGATAAACCACTTTTGTCATTCGGAGCCGCATTCATCTCACCATATAACTTCTGATAAAAATCAGGTGTTTGATTAGCTGATAAAGGCATTTGTGATTGATATCTTGGATATGGCTGCGCAAATTGATTGGTTGAAGCATTGGTCGAAATGAAAGGATTGTGCGCAGCTTGACCAGCCGTCACCGCGTTCGATTCACCTGTTGGCGTGGCTAATACTTTATTTAACGCATGAAAAATAAAGCGATGAATAGCCTGACCATCTCTAAAGCGCACCTCAGTTTTGGCAGGATGCACATTCACATCAACCAAATGCGGATCCAACTCTAAAAACAAGACAAAAGCAGGATGCCTGTCGTGATGCAATACATCTTGATACGCTTGGCGTATCGCATGCGCAATCAGCTTGTCGCGCACAAAGCGACCATTGACATAAACATATTGTGTATCTCGTCGACCGCGATTAAAGGTGGGCTTTGCCGCCACACCCCAAAAGCGCAAACCAGCCGCTTCGTCATCGACCGTGACTGTCTCTGCGGCAAATTCTGCGCCCAACACATCTTTAAATCGTTTACTCGGCTCTGATACAGCATAACGGCTGACGATACGTCCATTATGCTCTAAGGTAAAAGCAACATCAGGACGCGATAAAGCAACTCGCGTATAAGCATCTTCACAATGCCCAAATTCTGTCGCTTCTTTCTTTAGAAATTTACGTCTGGCTGGCGTATTGAAATATAAATCATTGACCTCTACTATCGTGCCAGCATCCAAAGCACTTGGCTCTAATGCAGAGATTTCACTGCCATACGAATGAATCGTCCATGCATGTTTAGCCGCTTGGGCACGACTCACAATCTGTGTGCGAGAAATGGAAGCAATACTCGCCAAGGCCTCACCACGAAA
>JBFJJY010000260.1:0-2959 GCA_041612055.1 Methylophilaceae bacterium
CGTAGGCATCGTCGCCTGACAATCGTCGGATGAGATGCCACAAGTGCCTTAACTTAAATTGTTTAATTTGCTGAAACAAGCCTTATTCCAATACCGTTTTTACATAAGGTGCTTCGCTAGAGCTTAATACTTTTTTGCCTTGCAAATAACGACGAGAAATATTAATCATATCAATCACGACTATCCATAGCACAACCACAAAAAACATCGTGAGGTATGCATCTAAGTGTTGATTAAAGATTAACTGTGGCGCCACTTCTGCCTTAGCAGCACTCAACTCACCATTAAGCAATTGCGTGCTCAAATGATTAGCTGCAGCAAAAAACCCAACTCGAACATCATCGCTGAATATTTTTTCATAAGCTGCGCTTGTGGTAATAATCACTAGCCAAGTCAGTGGCAAACCTGTCACCCATGCATATTTAGCCTTACCTGATTTAATGATAATACTGGTCGCCACGCACAAAGCAATCGCCGCCAACATTTGATTGGCAATACCAAATAACGGCCAAAGAATATTAACCCCACCATTTGGATCAATCACACCGATATATAAAAAGTAGCCCCAACCTGCTACTACTACACTGCTGGTCAAAATCACGGATGGCATATAGGAAGTTTCACCGAGTTTTTGGTTAAAGTTGCCTAAGATATCTTGCAACATAAACCGGCCAACACGCGTACCTGCATCTAGCGTTGTTAAAATAAACAAAGCCTCAAACATGATGGCAAAATGATACCAAAGTGCTAATAAGTGTTTACCAAAGGCACTAGCAAAAATACTCGCTATACCCACTGCCAAGCTTGGCGCACCACCAGTTCTGGCAAATAAAGTAGACTCTCCCATGTCTTTTGCCAACTGTTCCATTTGTTCAACAGTGACTGCAAATCCCCAACTATTAATCGTTGCCACAGCTTCTATTGCAGTTTTTCCCACCACGCCTGCTGGGCTATTAATGGCAAAAAATACGCCAGGCTCTAATACGGTTGCGGCAATCATGGCCATCATCGCCACAAAACTCTCAAGTAACATACCGCCATAGCCAATCATGCGAATATCGCGTTCATTGGCAATTAGTTTTGGCGTTGTGCCAGAAGCAATCAAGGCATGGAAGCCAGAAACAGCGCCACAAGCAATGGTAATAAATACAAAGGGAAAGAGTTTGCCGCCAAAGATGGGGCCAGTTCCATCAACAAATTGAGTCATTGCTGGCATGTGGATTTCTGGCTGTAAAACAACAATTGCAATGGCTAATAGAAATATCGTACCTAGCTTCATAAAAGTAGATAGATAATCGCGCGGTGCTAACAGTAACCAGACGGGTAATACTGCCGCGGCAAAACCATACAGAATAATTGCGTATGCCAATGACAAGCCGCCATGATCGAATAATGTCCGTAAACTCTCATTGTGATCAATCCAACCACCCGCAAACACCGATAGCAATAACAAGGCGACCCCAATCGCTGAAGCTTCTAATACTCGGCCTGGACGTATATGTCGTATGTAAAGGCCCACTATCATGGCTATCGGTATTGTTGCAGCAATGGTTGCTGTTGCCCAAGGACTATGTTTCATGGCATTGACAACGACTAATCCTAAAACAGCGATCAATATAATCATAATCATAAAGGTACCAATCAACGCCGCTGTACCGCCAATCGAACCAATCTCATCGCGCGCCATTTGCCCTAAACTACGACCATTGCGCCGAGTAGAGAAAAATAAAACCACCATATCTTGCACAGCGCCACCTAGCACAGCACCAATTAATATCCATAACGTGCCAGGCAAATAACCAAACTGGGCGGCCAGCGTTGGCCCAATTAATGGTCCAGGGCCAGAAATCGCAGCAAAGTGGTGACCGAATACAATCCATTTATTGGTCGGCAAAAAATCTCTACCGTTTTCTAATCGCTCAGCCGGTGTTGCTCTCGTCTCGTCAACCATCAGCACTTTTGCGGCTATCCATGCGGCATAGAAGCGATAAGCAATGGCATAAATACAAGCCGCCGCAGTGACCATCCAAATAGCATTAATACTTTCGCCACGATTCAGTGCAATGCCAGATAGCGCATAGGCACCAAGCAAAGCAACAGCAAACCAAATCATTGATTTTAATAATCTTTGCATAATGTTTTATATTCTAGTCGTTAAATAATCGATGCTATTTCCAAGCAGAAAAAGCGCCACAATCAGTCTATTCTAGACTGTATTTTTACAATAAACCAGCCTCAACAAAAGACAGTGTTTGATTGCCTGCCACAATAAAGTGATCTAACACCCGCACATCAACTAACGCGAGTGCTTTTTTTAGTTCTTGCGTAATCAATTCATCAGCATGACTTTGCTTGGCTACGCCAGAAGGATGATTGTGTGCAAACATAACAGAAGCGGCATTGTAATGTAGCGCGCGCTTCACCACCTCTCGCGGATAAACACTCGTTTGCGTCAATGTACCAGTAAACATCTCTTCGGTTGCCACCAAGCGATTTTGCGCATCTAAAAATAAAACGACAAATATTTCTTTTAACTGATGAGCCAGTTTTAACTTCAAATAATCTCGCACCAATTGTGGTGAACTAAGCACATCGCGCTCTTGTATTTGCTCACTCAAAGCTCGTCGGCTCATTTCAAATACGGCTTGCAGTTGCACATATTTACTCATGCCAATGCCATGTACAAGACTGATTTCTTTTGCCGAGGCCGCATAGACGCCATTCAAACTGCCAAACTGTAATAACAAATCGCGCGCCAAATCTACCGCACTTTTACCTACTACGCCAACCCGTAGAAAAATGGCTAACAACTCTGCATCTGACAACGCTTGTGCGCCATATTCCATTAATTTTTCTCGCGGCCGCTCGTTGGCAGGCCAATCCGTAATCGCCATTATTTTTCTTCTTTCTTTTTAACGAAACTTGTTTTTAATTTGTGATCTTGCTACTTAATCCAGCC
>JBFJJY010000261.1:0-2952 GCA_041612055.1 Methylophilaceae bacterium
GCTAAAACGGGTTTTTTGTCTCGCTTTAGCAGAATTTATATTGCGCTCGCAAGCTGAGTAAGGCTTTGTTTAATGTTGGCCACTCAAATCAGCGCACTTTTATTTAACGCTCAATCCAGCTCGATGTCAAGCACATTACAAACAATCCTATTAAGTTGCTTGTGCAGCAAACTCATCCTCTTCATTACCCACTAAATTCAAATCCATCTGCGTAGTTGAATTAGGCGGCCTTGTGGTTTGAGTTGAATCACGACGTAATGACTCAATCCGGTTTAAATAAGCAGTGTCGACATCCCCTGTTACATAGTGTCCATCAAAACAGCTTGAATCAAAATCTTTAATATTAGGATTTAACGCTAATACATTAGCTTCTAATGCTTCCAAATCTTGATAAATTAACGCATCAGCACCAATTTCATCACAGATTTGTTGATCCGTCCGATCTGTTGCCAATAGCTCGTCCCTACTTGGCATGTCAATGCCATAGACGTTAGGAAAGCGAACTGGCGGTGCTGCCGAAGCAAAATACACTTTGCGTGCACCTGCATCACGCGCCATTTGTACAATTTGTTTTGATGTCGTGCCACGCACAATTGAATCATCAATTAACAATACATTTTTACCTTCAAACTCAACCCCAATGGGATTCAGTTTTTGACGAACTGATTTTTTACGTAAAGCTTGACCAGGCATAATAAAAGTGCGGCCAATGTAACGGTTTTTAATAAAGCCTTCGCGATACTCCACGCCCAATGCGATCCCAACTTGCAATGCACTTGGGCGACTGGTGTCTGGAATCGGGATAACAACATCAATATCCAAGTGTCCCCACTCGCGTTTAATTTTTTCCGCTAAACTAGCGCCCATATCAAGGCGTGTTTGATAGACTGAGACCCCATCAATCAATGAATCGGGTCTCGCTAAATAAACATACTCAAAAATACATGGTGTTAATTGTGGATTTTGCGCACATTGTTTGCTGAACAAATTACCTTGCATATCAATAAATATAGCCTCACCTGGTTCAACATCTCGCATTAATGTAAACCCAAGCACATCTAATGCAACACTTTCTGAAGCTACAATATATTCTGTGCCCTTTTCAGTATCCATTTTTCCGATGACTAACGGTCTGATGCCATGAGGATCACGGAAAGCGAGCAGACCAAAATCCGCAATCATCGCAACAACAGCATAAGCTCCTTTGCAGCGGCGGTGGACACCAGCAACCGCATCAAATGCCATGTCATTATTCAGTACAGCACTTTTAGATGTTTTTTCGATTTCATGTGCCAACACATTAAGCAACACTTCAGAATCTGATGTCGTATTAATGTGTCGTAAATCTTGCTTAAACATTTCTGACTTAAGCTGCTCAGAATTGGTTAAGTTGCCGTTATGACCTAGCACAATGCCAAATGGTGAGTTGACATAAAAGGGTTGCGCCTCAGCCGCACTAGAAGAACCCGCTGTTGGATAGCGCACATGGGCGATACCAGCATTGCCAATCAAGCTACGCATATGCCGGGTTTGGAAAACATCTTTCACCAACCCATTGCTTTTATGCATAAAAAAAGTATTGCCGTCACAGGTAACAATACCAGCAGCATCTTGCCCACGATGCTGTAACACTAATAAACCGTCATACAACAGTTGATTTACTGGATTTTTACCTACAATCCCTATAATTCCGCACATATTATGGCATCGTCCTTAAACAATAAGCTATTTAATCACAAAATCAATCAAACTTAACATGCTTGCTAATACCTTCTGGCAACCATGGCAACGCTGATTTAACTAATACTTCTAGTGGCTCACTAAACACTGCATCGGTCCACATTTGTTCTTTTGGCAAACTGGTTAATCCTGCCAAGAACACTAACACTCCTGTTATGAATATGCCTTTTGCTAATCCAAAAATCATACCAAAAAATCGATTTAACCAGCCTAAACCAACCTTGCTAACTACACCAGAAATCGCCATCGTCAATAGCCCACTGAGAAACAGCACTGCGATTAACAAAATCAAAAAGGCAATTAATGTTTTTAATGCTTCCGTTGGAATGCCTTCTGGAAGAAAAGCAGCTAACAACGGTGAGTAGATCTTTGCTACATAAAACGCGGCAACCCATCCCAAAATAGCCAACATTTCTTTGACAGCACCACGCATCATGCTCACCACAATGGATAAAACAACAATCGCTATTACAATATAATCAAAGCTGGTCAAGCAAAAACGTCCTTATTTTTGGCTAACAACCATACCAGTTAAGCCTGCATCTTTAATATTCTCAAGCGCAATCATCGCTTCATTTTTACCAATAAAATTAGCTGTACGTAAGCGTGTTTTTTGCCCTGTATCTGTTGTAATTTTTTCCAGAACTGGTCGATAGCCCAACTCATTAAGTTTAACCTCTAATTTTTTTACATTATCTGGGTCAGAGAAAACGCCAATCTGCACATAAAACTGATTATCTGTAGTTTTTTCTGGTTCTTTTTTTACCACTGTTTTTTGTTGTTCTACGGGTTGCGTGGTGGCTTTTGGCTGAGGCTCAACTTTAGTAACTTTTACTGGTGCCTCTTTTGGCTTATTCGTTTCTACTGGCTTTTCTGGCTCAGCTTTTTGTTTAGGCTCAGCAACGGGTACTGGTTCAGGCTTTGGTAATTCAATCACCTCTTCATATGCGGCAACACCATCCACTTCAGACAGTGTATTGTTCAAGGTCTCTTCTGAAGAGGTGTTCGGCATCACAATCGCTATTTCTTGCTGCGGCATCATTTTTGTTCGGTCTTTTAGCAATAACGGCAACACAATCACCATCAGTAAAACCAATGCGATTGCACCAACCAAACGCCGGCGAGCACGTTTCTTAAAAATTAATTCCAGATCAGATTGATCGTTCTGCATTTACATCCCTTGAATATTTAAAACATCAATCGCATCGGCTA